>JAXDQB010000290.1:0-4666 GCA_034668065.1 Paraburkholderia sp. | reverse complement strand
ATCATGGCGGCATAGCCGCCGCCCTTTTTGTACAAGTTGGTGAGTGATTCGTACGCTGCCTTCTCCCGATCGGACAGCCCGGCCGGTGTCGGTTCGCCATTGTTGAGTGCCTTCGCGACCTCCGGTGGCACCGTCGCAGGCATATTGACGTGAATGCCCAGCAGCCCGGCCGGAGCCTGACGCCCCATCGCATCCGCCACGACCGAACCCCAATCGCCGCCTTGAGACACATAGTGGTCGTATCCCAGACGCTTCATCAGCGCGTCCCACGCCAGCCCGATGTGATCGGGACCCCAGCCGGTGCCGGTCGGTCTGCCCGAAAAGCCATAGCCGGGCATGGAGGGGATGACGACATCGAAGGCGTCCTCTGCTCGGCCGCCATAGGCCGTGGGATCGGTGAGCGGACCGATGGCCTTCACAATCTCCAGGGGCGAGCCTGGCCACCCGTGAGTGATGATCAGCGGCAGGGCGTTCGGGTGACGGGATTTCACGTGGATGAACTGGATATCGACGCCGTCGATCGTGGTCACGAACATCGGCAACGCGTTCAGCTTGGCCTCCGCCTTACGCCAGTCGTAGTCCGTGCCCCAATGCTGCACCAGCGCCTGGATCTTCGCCTCCTGCACGCCCTGGGATTGATCGGCGACGGTCTCCTTGTCGGGCCATCGCGTCGCCGCGATGCGACGGCGGAGGTCGACGAGTGTTTCGTCCGGAACGTGGATATGGAAGGGACGTATCGAATCGTCTTCAGCCGCAGCGCGCGGTGTCGCGAAAGGCTGATCCGCGGCCGGAACGGCATGGGCGTAACTGAAGGCAGCGGCCAGGAAAAGGCCGAGTACGGCTGAAGCGGCGAACGAGCTGCGCCGGGTTTGCGCGGTCGAAACGATAGACATGGTGATACTCCTTGGAAGAAGAGTGCGTGACTTTGCGGGGCCCACGGTTACGTGGACCGTTTGCGTTATCGTGTCGGTACCGGTTAATTCGCGCGTTCGTTTCTATGCGTCCCGGACGGTTCGTTATCAGCGATGTAGCGTCGCGCGGGCGTGTTGGTCGACAGTTCCGGCAACATCGCCAGGCGCGCTGCTTCGAAGGCGTCCCACTTCGCGCCGTCGTTCAGAGACGGAATCGTGACGAGCTCGCCCCGATCGAAGCCGCTGAGCGCCGCATCAACCATGTCGCCTGCGGACATGACGATGGCCGGATTGAGGTTCTCAAGCGGCAAGCCGCCGGTCTGCCAGAAATCGGTGGCCGTGGCGCCGGGCAGCACCGCTTGTACCTTCACGCCCTTGGTGGCGAGCTCGTGATGCAGCGACTGGCTGAACGAAAGCACGAAGGCCTTGGTGCCGCCATACACGCCGTTCAGGATCTCAGGCGCGATGCTGACGATCGACGAGATGTTGATGATCGCGCCCTTGCCACGCGAGACGAAGCCCGGCACCGCGGCGTACGTAAGGCGGGTGAGTGCGGTGACGTTCAGGGCGATCATCCGCGTCATGGCGTCGACATCGCTGTCGAGCAACGGCGTATGCGTGCCGATACCCGCGCTGTTCACGAGCAGCGCGATGCTCGCATCTTCCTTCAGCTTCGCTTCCACCGTGGCGAGTGAAGTCGGCTCATTGAGATCGACGTCGATGATTTCGACGCCCCGATGCGTTCGGTTCGTGATGCGCTCAGCGAGACTCACAAGCCGGTCGCGGCTGCGCGCAACGAGAATCAGATCGTAACCGCGTTTTGCGAGCCGCTCGGCATATACCGCGCCGATGCCCGCGGATGCTCCCGTAATGAGCGCCGTACCTTGATGTGCGTGCGTCACGATGTGCTCCGGTTGAAGTTCGTCGGTGATTGCGTGAAGCAATTCTGGTCCGGATTGACGACGACGGAAATGACGAATATGGTCGTGATTAAGGACATCCCTTCTTCGCATGGGATGTTTGACGTGATGAACAGGGGAGGGCCGACATGCACCGGATCGGATATTTGTTGAGCAATGGATTCCAGGTGATGGCGCTCGCGTCACAGTCGGTTTTCGAATACGCGAACGTTGTGGCGGGCGAAGCCTTCTACAGCATCGAGAATTTTTCGGTGGCGGGCGGCGAGGTGCGCTCCTCGCTCGGCATGTCCGTAGGCACGCGGTCGCCCGGCGTGTGCACCGCGATCGACACATGGATCGCGGCGGGCGTCAACACGCCGCTCACCTCGCGGCCACCGGCGGAAGTGCTCGCGTTCCTGCGCAAGGCGGCTCCGCGCGCGCGACGCATTGCCGGCCTCTGCACGGGAGGTTTTGTACTGGCCGAAGCAGGGCTGCTCGCGAACCGGCGCGCGACCACGCATTGGGCCTTTGCCCGCGAGATGATGAGCCGGTTTCCTGACATCCGCGTCGAGGAAGATCGCATCTACATTGTCGATGGGCCGATCTGGACATCGGCGGGCATGACCGCGGGGCTTGACCTCGCGCTCGGGATGGTCGAGAAGGACCTCGGCGCCGATGTGGCGCGTTCTGTCGCGCACAAGCTTGTGATGCCTCAGCGCCGCTCGGGCGGCCAGTCGCAACATTCGGAAATGCTCGCTCTCGCGCCAAAGTCCGACCGCATCCAGAACGCGCTGGACTATGCGCGCACGAACCTGAGCCGGCCGCTCACCGTCGAGGAGCTCGCGAGTGCGGCGCATCTGAGCCCGCGACAGTTCAGCCGAGTGTTCACCCTGGAGACAGGACAGTCGCCCGCGAAGGCGATCGAAGGGCTGCGGCTCGAAGCCGCGCGACTGATGATCGAGAAGAGCCGGCACTCGCTGGAAGTGATCGCGATAGAGACGGGGTTTCGCGATCGTCGGCATATGCGCGAAGCGTTCATGCGCGGGTTTGGCCTACCGCCACAGGAGGTGCGGCGTGGGGCTCGCGCGGGTGATCGGATCGGTGTTTAGGTGGGCCTGGGAAAGCGCCACTTCGAACCATGAGGCTCTCGACCGGCCGGAGCGTCAAAGCCAGATTGAAATGTCCGACTACACGAATGGGCGAACGTGCAATGGCGGCAGTTTCGTCGGGTCGCAAGAGGCAACGATCGACGGTTGCCGTAATTCATGCGCATGAGGCGATCACGGTGGCCCAGATCCCAGCACCTCGTTCACTAAGCGCCAGTCCCGATCGCATGGATGAGGGCGACGATGATCAAGGTCCAATCGACCTTTACATCTTCCCTGTCCATCAGCGCGACGGCTGTGTGCGGGTTCGAGTCCCGCTCCTCGCACTCCTAGCTGTTCGCCATCGCTGCTGCGTTTTCCCGCCGGCTTTTTTTCGGGCTGCGCACCGCGGACACCAGAAAAGACAAAGGGCGCCGAAGCGCCCTTATGTCGATGCCCGGCAGAGCAGACGCAGTCTTCAACTACCAGTCATTGTTTGAAAAACTCCAGCAGGTCCGCGTTGATGACGTCTGCATGTGTCGTGCACATTCCGTGTGGGAATCCTTTGTAAGTTTTGAGTTGTCCGTTTTTCAGAAGCTTAACCGACAGGGGCGCTGAATCTGCGTACGGAACGATTTGATCGTCGTCGCCATGCATTACCAGCACAGGGACGTCAATCGACCTTAAATCGTCGGTGAAATCGGTCTCGGAGAAAGCTTTAATACAGTCGTAGTGCGCCTTAACGCCACCCATCATGCCCTGCCTCCACCAGTTCCGCTTCACACCCTCCGATATTTTGGCTCCTTCGCGGTTGAAGCCGTAGAAAGGACCCGCTGCGACATCAAGATAGAACTGAGCGCGATTCGCAAGCAGTTGCGCTCGCATGCCATCGAAGACGTCGATTGGCAAACCTCCGGAATTCGCTTCTGATTTAAGCATTACCGGGGGCACGGCACCGATTAAGACGGCTTTCGCCACCCGACCGCTTTCTGACCGCGCGACGTAGTGTGCTACCTCGCCCCCGCCGGTCGAATGCCCGACATGAATTGCATTTCGCAGATCCAGGGCAGCAACGAGTTCGATGACATCGGAAGCATATGTGTCCATTTCGTTGCCGTTGAAAGTCTGCGTTGATCGTCCATGGCCGCGCCGGTCATGAGCGAGCACGCGATAGCCGTGATTCAGGAAGAACATTACCTGGCTATCCCAGTCATCGGCACTCAGCGGCCACCCGTGGTGAAAGACAATCGGTTGCCCGGTACCCAAATCCCTATAGTAAATCCTCGATCCGTCGTTTACCGTCACAAATCCGTCCATGATTTGCTCCTTGGCTGCGCGTGATCTCCATCCACGATTGATCGAATGGTGGGCCTATCCCCCACATCCACCGGATTGCTATCGATCAAGATAGGCCTACTTCAGGGTAAGCGCTAGTTTTCCCGCACCGCGCTTTCCCGTCGGGTTCGCATGTCAGTCGCTATCGCCGGCAGGCTCCCACGCAAGGAGCGGTGAACGCCAAAACGGTCTTCCATTTCGTAGAAAGTGACGGGGTTCTTGGCCATAGCGTTATACATAAGTCATTCTGAGGTAGACCGCTTCCGCGTAGTCCGCGTCATCGCGATCGGCAGCGCTCCCAAGCACGCACACGTACGCCCACGCGCAGGCAGATAGACGCGTGCAGGCGCGCACCGTCAAGAGAGCCTAGAAATATGGCGCGGATGGGCGCATGGGAAAGCGCAGGCGCGAGCGGGCGGCGTAAGTGCCCACAGAT
>JAXDQB010000289.1:0-8413 GCA_034668065.1 Paraburkholderia sp. | reverse complement strand
GTCGATCCTCCGCGAAGCTGTTGCGCCAAGGCCTCCTCGCCTACTACGAAATCAAGACGGCAATGAAAGCCCGTGCGCGGGAGCGGCGTCTGCCGCGTCTGCCGCGTCTGCCGCCTGTGTCACGGGTGTCACGGGTGTCACGGGTGTCACGGGTGTCACGGGTGTCACGGGTGTCACGGGTGTCACGGGTGTCACGGGTGTCACGGGTGTCACGTGTGCCGCCCGTCCGCCCGCGAATCCGGTGCCGGCGCAGCCGCCGGACGTGGCGCCTTCCCGCCATGACCTACCTGCCCGTCCATATTGACACCTCTTGATTCGGCGATCCGTGCGACTTCGCGCCGAAACGCCTTCAGCGGCTCCGCGATTGCCCGCATCCCCTGCGCCCGCACCTGGTCGCGCAATGCGCAGCAATGCCGGCTCGCGTCGCCCTCGCCGAGCGCGAGCAGCGCGCCGTTGAGGCGGTGCAGCGCTTGCAGGAACGGCTCGGTGTCACGCAGAGCCGCAGCCGCGCGCAACCGGGCATCGTCATCGGGCCAGGATGCCGCGAAGACGGCGCGCAGCGCAGCGCCAACCGGCTCGCGCTCAACCTCGGCCGTGGCGGTTGAAACGCCTGCCGAAGGCGCGGCGGCTGCAGCAGGGGGCGCCATGAGCGCCGACTTGATTGGCGGCATCGCCGGGCCGGGCACGTTTGAAACATCCGACGACAAAAGGCTCGTGCCGAGCACGGCGTCGAGCGCTCCGCGCAGCCGGCCGAGGGTAAGCGGTTTATAGAGCAAATCGGCAAAACCTCGGTGTTTGGCGTCGCACATTGCATGGGGCGCCGCCGTGTGCGCAATGACCGGCATCGTCATGCCTTTGCCGCGCAACGCCGCGAAGAGCGCCCGGCCGTCCATGACAGGCATGCAAAGATCGGCGACGACGAGATCGTAGGGATGCCGCAGACAAACGGCGAGCGCTTCCTGGCCATCGCCTGCGAGATCGATATGCCGATAGCCGAGCGCCTCCAGCTGATCGGCGAGCAACGTACGACTGACGGGGTCGTCGTCGACGACGAGTATGCGCGCCGCGCGATGCTCGACTCGTGCGGGCGACGGCTCAAGTCCGGCCGCCTCGCACGCGGGCACATCGCCGCTGCGGCCGCATGCCGAGAGGGCGAGCGCGAGCTTCGCTGCCGAAAGCGATGTGACATGCAACGCGCCGGCGCGGCGCTGCGGATGCAGCGGACCGCGTTCGGACACGACTACCGTGTCGAGATACGAGATGTGCGCCGCGCGCCAGGGGGGCGGGATTTCATCGGCATGCGAGCCGATGACGAGAATGGCTCGTGCGGCGTCATGAGGCGCCGGCACATCCGGGCTCGCGGCTTCGATCCGAATCGACGCACCCGATCGATGTCCTAACCGATGCCCAAGTTGCTTGAGCAGTGCGGCCTGCCAGACCGGGTTTTCGCAAGCGACGAATACGGTGTCGAACGCGGACTCGCCCATGCGGGGTGACGGCCCGCAGGTTCGTTGATCGCGCTGCAACGGCACACGAACCGTAAAGACTGCGCCGCGACCCGCGGCGCTTTTGACTTCGATGCGGCCTCCCATCAGTTCGACCAGCCGCCGGCACAGCGAAAGCCCCAGCCCCGTTCCGCCAAAGCGCCGGCCGATGGAACGGTTGGCCTGCATGAACGGCTCGAAAATACGCGCGTGCCGGCTCGCGGGAATGCCAATGCCCGAATCGGCCACCGAGAAGGTCACCGTTTCCTGCCCGTTTGGCGCGCACGTCACCGCAGCATGCAGCGTGATCGCCCCGCTTTGCGTGAACTTGCAAGCGTTTCCGAGCAGGTTCGTTGCGATCTGTGCAATACGCAGCCCATCCCCGAACCAGCCGCCGGCGACCGACGGATCGATCAGGCAAAGGAAGCGCAGCCCCTTGCCGGTAATGGCGGGCGCAAGCGTCTGCGCGCAGCGCTCGATAACCTCGTCAAGACGAAACGGCTCGACGTGAAAGCGCAATTCGCGAGCTTCTGCCTTCGAAAGATCGAGCACGTCGTCGACGAGCGAGAGCAACGCATCGAACGCGCGCCTGACCGAGCCGGCGCGTGCCGCCTGCGAAGGCGTGAGGGCGTCCATCGACAGCAGTTCGAGGTTGCCGAGCGCGCCGTACAGCGGCGTGCGGATTTCGTGGCTGATGGTGGCGACGAGCATCGACTTCGCGCGGCTGGCTTCGTCGGCGGCCTGCCGCGCCCGCCGCAAAAGGCGCACCGTTTCCTTCTGCCGACTGATGTCGGTCAGGCTGTAGAGCACGACTTCGTGCGCGTGGTAGCGCGCTCGCGCAAAGGCCACGGACAGTTCGCGACGACGGCCGTCCGCGGCGGTCACGGCGACTTCGACGGTACGTATGGACCCTGCGGAGGACGCACGCGCATCGTGTCGTGCCCCTGGCCGTGCGCCACGGCGCCTGCGGGGGCGGCTTTCGAGCAGACGCCGGTAGAAACCCACTTCGTCGGCCGACGTCGACAGCAGCGCGCGGGCAATGCCGTTTTGCATGACGATGCGACGAGTGGACGGATCAAACACGGTAAGGCCGACGGGTGCCGTCGCGAGCACGGTGCGGCTGAACGCTTCGCTTTCGAATACGCGCCGCGCACGCGCACGCAACGGCGCGAGCACGAGGCGGTCAATGAGGATGATGAATGCCCATTGCACGACGAGCACCACGGATGTCAGTGCGATCGTCGAGCCCAACGGCCCCGTCAGGTTGGCCGCAATCGTGCGCCAGTCGAACGCGGAGACCGCAATCCATTCAGGCCCGGCAATGCGCTGGATGACGAAGAAATCGCCGCCGCTGCGCACGAAGCGCACACGTTCATCGGCCAGATCCAAGACTGAGGGCGACGCCAGCAGCGCACGCATCCATCGCTGCCCGCGCGGTCCAGACTCGTCGATGCCGATCAAATGGCCCCGATCGCGCGACACCATGAAAAAATCGGGATCGTGCACAGCCGGCTGAAAGAGCCGCGGAATCTGCTTGGCCGATAGCGTCACGACGAGCACCGCAATCCGCTCTTCGCCGCGATAGACGGGCGCGGCGTAATGCTTGACGAGCGTGCCGTACATGTCGGAATCGTAAAGGGTGACCCAGAAGACGCGATCGCGGCGAAGTAAGGCGTCGGGGTGCTTTTTCAGCTCGGCGTCGACGTGGGCGACGTAGCGGTCAACCAGCGATTGGATGCGGGCGGCACCGGGGCTTACGCCGAGCTTTTCGCCGAGAAGCGGTGGCCACGCCGCGAAAAAGCGCCTGTCTTCGGTATATAGGAAGCCGCCGATATCGTCGGCGGCGCCACGCTGTCGCAGCAACGAGCCCGGCGAGATCTCGCGCACAAGCCGCAGCAGGACTGCGAGCCGCTCGCGATCCTCAGGGGCCGTCAGCGTCGAAAGGATCGCGAACGCCGCCGCGCCGATGTCCTGGCCGGTCACGACAATCCCTCCGTTGTCCGCCAGCCGCCGGCGGTAACTGTCGACCGGCATGGTGTCGCGCTCGTGCACATGACTGAGCGCCTCGTAGGTCTCCACCGTGTGCCGCATGCGCGCCTGGTTGCGCTCGACCGACGCGTTGACGAAGTCGCGCTGCACGAGAAACTCGGCACGCCAATCATCGATGCAGCGCTCGAAACGATGCGCGATACCGACAGCAGCGGCCGCAAGGATCGACAACGTGAGCACCGCGCCGCCGCCGAACAGCAGGAAACGATCATAGAGGCCGGGCAGTGCTGCGCGGCCCCCGGGGGGGCGGCGCAGCCGCTTGCGCAAGGTGGCCAGCCTGCGCCGGATGCGATTTGCATTCATCGAACGACGTCCTCGCGACGCTCAATGACGGCGCCGCTCCCGCATAAGGGCTCTTACCGTAACGAAAACCGGCTGCGACGCGACACCGCAAGCCTAAAGATAGGACGCACGCACGTTGCGGGGAACGCGTGCCCGGAATTAGGTCCGTGAGGGGCGCAACGTGCGCGGCATGAGCGCGGCAGGTGCGTGGCATGAGCGCCGCATGAGCGCGGCGAGCCTGGACATTCTTCGCGCCCGGAATGGTTTATTGTTCGGCTCATTGCTCACCTTTGGCTGGGTGACGTGCGACGCGGCATTCCCCTTTTGCCCCGCTGCATAACCGCGCTGCCCGGATTCGTCCGCATGCGCCTGTAATGGTGTCCGAAGGGGCACGGAAAAATCGATCGATAGACTGGAGCCACTGTGAGAATCGACACGACAACCGTCCGTCTGGTCCTGGCCGTCGTGGAGGAAGGCAGCATTTCCCGCGCTGCCGACAAACTCGGCCTGGCGGTTGCCGCGGCATCTCGCCGTGTGTCGGATCTCGAGCGGCAACTCGGCGCCAAGCTCTTCCGGCGGCTGCCTCATGGCGTCAATATGACGGAATCCGGCGACAAGCTGCTGCAGTACATCCGGCAGATCGACAACCTCGTCGAGCGCCTCGAAGGCGACGCGCAGGCGCTTAACGAGGGCCTGGACGGGCGAATTGTCATTGGCGCGCCCAAGGCGGTCATCATCGAGTTTCTTGCTCGGGAAATTGCCGAAATCCAGCGCAAATATCCTGGAATCAGCCTGAAGATCGTCGAAGAGAACAGCAAGATCGTGCAGCAATTGCTGCGCGACAAGGTGATCGACATCGGCATCTACGAGAAGAAAAGCGGATTTCTGGACTTGGCGAAGTTTCCCTATAAGGAGGACCGCCTGGTGCTCGTCTACAGCCGCCCGCATTTTCAGTTTCGCGAGGAGCCCATCGGCATTGACGATCTCCTCGATGTCGCCATCGTCAGCCTCGGCAAGGGCTCCGCAATTTTGTCCGCGGTGCGAAGAGCGTACCGCAGCCGCGGACGGCTGTTCCCCCACAATTTCACCGTAAGCGGCTTCGACACTATGCTGGCCCTGGTTCGCCATGGCCTGGGTGTCGGTTTGATGCCGCCAGACGTCCTTCGAAGTTTTCGCCCCGAGCCAACGCTCGGCTCGGCGCAGCTCGAGGGCGACTGGCACCACCGCAGCTACTTACTGTCCTGCGTCGAAGGGCACGCCCAACAGCAATCGCTACGCAACGTAGTGGCTGAGCTTCTTTGCGAGCCGAAGTAAGCCCAGGTGTACGCCAAGGTTTCGCAATCCGCGAACCCAGGCATGACCAAGCCCCTCTTGCCGCGGGCTGAGCGGTGGGCGAAAGTTCCGGGGTCCCTGTCAAGGAGGAGACTTCAAATGACGCAATCGACGCAATCGACGCAATTGCCGCTGCAAGGAATCCGCGTGCTGGACGTAAGCCAAGTCATGGCGGGCCCATTCGCCTGCATGATGCTCGCCGATCTCGGGGCGGACGTGATCAAGGTGGAACCGCTCGAAGGCGACCAGACTCGCGGCGCCATGGGATTCAAGATGAAGGGGCCGGACAGTATGGGCTTTTTGAATTTGAACCGAAACAAGCGCTCCCTCTCGCTCGACCTCAAGAGCGATGAAGGCCGTGATTTCTTCTACAAGCTTGCCGAGACTGCCGATGTGATTGTGGAGAACTATCGGCCGGGCGTCGTGCAACGTCTGCGCATTGACTATGAAACGATCAAGAAGATCAACCCCAAAGTCGTCTACGTCAGCATCTCGGGCTTTGGACAAAGCGGCCCCTGGGCATCGCGGCCGGGCTTCGATCTCATGGCGCAAGCCATGTCGGGCGTAATGAGCGTGACGGGCTACAAGGGGGAAAAGCCCGTCAAGGCCGGCGTGCCCGTCGCGGACATCGGCTGCGCGCTGTTCGCCGTCTACGGTTTGTTGTCGGCTTATATCGGAGCGCAGAGAACGGGAGAAGGCCAGCACATCGACGCATCGCTCTTCGATTCGGCGATGGCCTTCTCGATCTGGGACATGTCGGACTACTGGGGAACGGGCGTGCCGCCGACGCCGCTGGGCACCGCCAACAAGATGAGCGCACCCTATCAGGCCGTGAAGGCGCGCGACGGTTACTTTGTGATGGGCGCGACCAACCAGAAGCTATGGGCCAAATTGTGTGAGCTGCTGGCGCGCCCGGACCTCGTCCAACACCCCGATTTCGGAACGGTGGCTCAGAGGCTAAAGAATCGCGAGGCACTGATCGAAGCTTTGGAGCAGGAGTTCGCCAAGCGCGAAAGTGCTGCCTGGATCGAAGCGATGCTCACCGCCGGTATTCCGGCCGGACCGATCCTGACCTACCCG
Source organism: Paraburkholderia sp. (assembly GCA_034668065.1). GTDB lineage: Bacteria > Pseudomonadota > Gammaproteobacteria > Burkholderiales > Burkholderiaceae > Trinickia. The sequence goes on along the minus strand of JAXDQB010000289.1, from coordinate 2,186 downwards.
GAGGCGTTCGAGAGCGAGCACGGGAAGTACCGCCGGATGTGCATGGAAATAGATCATCCGAGGGAAGGCAAGGTGAAGAACATCGGCTTTCCGGTCAAGCTGCTGGGCACACCGCAGCAGGTGCGTCGCCACCCGCCGCTATTGGGCGAGCACAACGAGGAAATCTTCTCTGAGATCAATGGGGCGACATCATGAGCGAACAAATCAGGCTGATCGTGCATCCCTTTGGCGCCGCGGAGTTCGTCATCGACCGCCCGGAGCGCCACAACGCGATGACGCTTGCCATGTACGAATCGCTGCTGTCGCTGATCGAACAGTGTGCGCACGACCCGGCGTTGCGCTGCATCCTGCTCCGCGGCGCGGGCGGCAAGTCTTTCGTATCGGGAACGGACATCGCCTATTTCAGGGACTTTCGCGACGGCCGAGAAGGTGTGGCCTACGAGGCCCTGGTCGAGCGTGTTATCGACACGGTCGAACGCATCCCCGTGCCGACTATCGCGGTGATCGACGGCTGGGCCGTGGGCGGCGGGCTGGCGTTGGCTACCGCTTGCGACTTCCGCGTCTGCAGCACGGGCTCGCGCTTTGGCGCCCCGATCGCCAAAACGCTTTCGAACACGCTTTCATCGCGCAACATCGCGCGGCTTCAGGCAGCGTTCGGCGTGCCGCGCGTCAAGAAGATGCTGCTGCTTGCCGATTACCTCACGGCACAGGACGCGCTGGCCTGCGGTTACGTCTACGAAGTGTGTGCGCAAGATGCATTGGAGAGCTCGGCGTATGCGCTCGCGCAGCGGCTCATCGCGCTATCGCCCATTACGCAGAAGGCTGTCAAGGAAAGCTTGCGCCGCATCGTCGTGGAACAGCGGCTTGATGATGAGGATTTGATCGAAGAGGTGTACGGCAGCGCTGCGTTTCACAAGGCTGTGGCCGCTTTTTTGTCGGGTTCGCCGAAGGGATGACAGCCGAAGCGGGATTGCCGGTATCCGCCGCTCACGCGTAGGATGGCCGTAATAGCGCGGGAGGTGAGCGATGTCTCAGACGAAAACCGGCGATCTATGGCCTGAGCTGCCTTACGCACGTTGGCGAGACACTGCGCTCACGTTGCAACTTTGGACTCAGATTGTCGGAAAAGTCCGGCTGGCGCTGACTCCTTGGCTGAACCATGGCTGGCACGTTCCGCTTTACGTTACTGTTCGCGGGCTGGGTACCTCGCCCATTCCGGTGGATGGCGAAGTTCTCGAGATCGAATTCGATTTTATCGGCCACCGCCTGATTTGCCGCACTAGCCGCGGTGATGAGCGCGCGCTTGCGCTTGCCCCGCAGTCGGTTGCCGACTTCTATGGCCGGCTGACCCGGTTGCTTGCGGAGCTTGGTGTGGACGTCAGCATTTATCCGGTGCCTAACGAAATACGTGATCCGATTGTTTTTTCGGAGGATCACTTCCATGCCGCCTACGAGCCCGAAGCGGCGCATCGGTTTTGGCGCGTACTGGTGCAAGTTGATCGCGTCTTCAAGCTTTTTCGGAGCGGATTTCTTGGCAAGGCTAGTCCGGTTCATTTTTTCTGGGGGAGTTTTGATTTTGCGGTGACGCGTTTTTCAGGGCGGACGGCGCCGCGTCATCCCGGCGGCGTGTTGGGCTTGCCGGACGCAGTCACACGCGAGGCTTATTCGCATGAAGTGAGTAGTGCGGGCTTCTGGCCGGGCAGCGAGGCTTTTGCGCAGCCGGCGTTTTATTCCTACGCTTATCCCGAACCGCCGGGTTTCCGGGAACGAACTGTGACGGCCGGCGCGAGCTTCCATCCTGCGTTGGGCGAATTCATTTTGCCTTACGATGCGGTTCGCGCGGCGCCCTTGCCTGACGCGTTGCTGCTCGACTTTCTTTCGACCACGTATGCGGCGGCTGCGGATTGCGGTGGTTGGGACCGTGCCATGTTGGAGTGCCCGCTGGGCGTCGCGCGCCAACCACGTGCGGCGGGAAGTTAGCGCTTTAGCGCTTACTCCCCGCCCATGCTGAGGTTTGACTGGAGTTAGCGCTTTATCGCTTACTCCGGACCCTCAGCGGTCGCTGGGAGTTAGCGCTTTAGCGCTTACTCCAGACCCTCAGCGGTCGCCGGGAGTTAGCGCTTTAGCGCTTACTCCAGCCCCTCAGCGGTCGCTGGGAGTTAGCGCTTTAGCGCTTACTCCGGACC
>JAXDQB010000288.1:0-2837 GCA_034668065.1 Paraburkholderia sp. | reverse complement strand
GCCGTGCGCATTGACCAACTGCTTATGCGGTTCAAGTGTCGTCACAAAATCGAGCAAAGCGAGACCGCGTTCGCAAGCAACATCGCCTTCGAGTCCGAGCGGATCGCGCAATTCGCGGCCGAGCATTTGCATGCCCCCGCAAATGCCGATTACTTTGCCGCCATAGCGAAGATGACGAGGCAGATAGCTTTCCCATCCGTTCTCTCGCAACCATGTGAGATCGCGCTGTACGCTCTTGCTGCCGGGGAGGATGACGAGATCGGCGGACGGCAGCGGCTCGCCCGCGCGTACGAAACGAAAGTCGACTTGCGGATGCGCGCGCAGTGGATCGAAATCGGTATGGTTGCTGATGCGAGGCAGCGCCGGCACGACGACGCGCAGTGCCTCTTCGCGCGCCGCGTGTCCGCGGCCGGCTGCAGGAAGCATGTCTTCGGCGTCAAGCCACAGGCCGGGTACGAACGGCACCACACCGAGGACAGGCTTGCCTGCCTGTGCCTCGACCCAGTCGATACCAGACTGGAGCAACGAGACGTCTCCGCGGAACTTGTTGATAATCACGCCCTTCACGCGTGCGCGCTCGTTCTCGGGCAGGCATGCGAGCGTTCCGAGAATTTGGGCGAACACCCCCCCGCGGTCGATGTCGGCCACGAGGATCACCGGACAATCGACGGCTTCGGCAAACCCCATGTTCGCGATGTCGCCTTCGCGCAGGTTCACTTCCGCGGGGCTGCCCGCACCCTCGACGAGCACCAGGTCCGACTTCGCGCGCAGCCGCTCGAACGATTCGAGGACGGCTTGCATCGCGACAGGTTTGTAGAGGTGATAAGCGCGCGCATCGAGATTACCCCGCGCGCGACCGTGAACGATCACTTGCGCGCCGATGTCGCTATTCGGCTTCAGCAGTACCGGGTTCATGTCGATCTCGGGCGCGAGTCCCGCGGCCAGCGCCTGCCACGCTTGCGCGCGGCCGATCTCACCTCCGTCGAGCGTGACGGCGCTGTTCAGCGACATGTTTTGAGGCTTGAACGGCGCGACGCGTTTGCCTGCGCGCGCGGCGATTCGGCACAGCGCGCCGACGAGCGTGCTCTTTCCGGAGTCGGAGCTCGTCCCTTGAATCATCAACGTGCCAGCCATGGAGGTCATCCTAATGACGTCGAAAGTAGGGCCCGTGCGAGCGCGTGCCGTGCCCGGGCGATGGGCCAGCATTATGTCATCGGCGGCGCGGTTGTTGCAGGCGCCGCGCGTGCGAGCGGCGGGGCGATGAGTCGCGCGATGATGGCCACTGCGGGAGTCGACAGATGATAGGGCAGCTCTCCGTGCCGGCAGTGTGCCTGCTCGCCGCTGTCGGCGTCGCGTTGGATTCGGTGCTCGGCGAACCGCGCCGGGCTCATCCGCTCGTGGCGTTCGGACGTTTTGCGAAGTGGCTCGAGCAGCGCCTGAACCCGGATCGCGACTGCCCGGCGGGGCATGCGGGGGAGGCGGGGGAGGCCGGGGAGGCGAAACGGTCGGCAGGCCGCGCCACGCTGGTAAGCCGCTTCATGGGTGTCGTTGCCTGGTGTCTCGCCGTGGTTCCCCCCGTCGTGCTGTCGGTGGTGCTGACGCGCTCATTGCCTCTCGCATGGGCTTGGGCGCTACACGCGGCGTCATTGTGGTTCGCACTCGGGGCGCGTAGCCTCGTCGACCACATCGCACCCGTTGAAACGGCGCTGGCGGCTCGCAACCTCGTGCGCGCGCGTGCGCTGACCTCGCGCGTCGTTACACGCGATCTGTCCGAGGCCGATGAGCCGGCTATTGCGCGCGCCGCTGTCGAATCGGCACTGGAGAACGGGAACGATGCAATTTTCGGTGCGCTCTTTTGGTTCGCGGTTGCGGGCGGTCCGGGCGCACTTGCGTTTCGGCTGGTGAATACGCTCGATGCAATGTGGGGCTATCGAACTCCCCGCCTCGTGTTTTTTGGCTGGGCGGCAGCGCGGCTCGACGACGTGGCCAACTACCTGCCCGCAAGGTTGACGGCCCTGACCTACGCGTTATGTGGTGACTTCCGCACCGCCCTTCGATGCTGGCGCACGCAAGCGCATGCGTGGGACAGCCCGAACGCGGGCCCCGTGATGGCGAGTGGTGCGGGTAGCCTCAACGTGTCGTGCGGTGGCGAGGCCCGGTACCATGGCATCAACGAGCCGCGGCCTGAGCTGGGTGCGGGGCCAGCGCCGGGCACGCGTGACGTGGGCCGCGCGCTTGTTCTCATACGGCGCTCGATTGCGGTATGGCTGGCGGCGTTCGTTTTGTTGTCTGTCACATCGATGATCCATTGAAGATCCGCTATGCTTGATTCCGATTATCCGGCCCCCGTGCCACACGGCGGCAATCTGGCCGATGCGGTTCGCCGATACGGCATCGCCCGCGATGGCTGGGTCGATCTGTCTACCGGCATCAATCCCAATGGGTATCCCGTGCCCCCCATCGATCCGAGCGCGTGGCTGCGCTTGCCTGAGGATGATGACGATCTGGAAGACGTTGCCGCGCAGCACTATGGTTCCCCACGGGCGCTGGCAATGGCAGGGACGCAGGCGGCGATCCGTCTGTTGCCGCAAGTGTTGCCCGCAGGGCCCATCGGCATTGGTTTGCTCACATACGGCGAGTACGCCCCGGCCTTTGCGCGGGCGGGGTTTCGTGTGGAGCGCTTCGTCACCGACGGGCTCGCGGATGGCCGGCACGACGAAGCCATGTTCGTGCTAAAGGCGGGACACTCGTTACCCGCGCACCTTAAACATCTGGTCATTGTGAACCCCAACAATCCAGGCACGGAACGATTTGCCCCGGACGTTTTGTTGGCGTGG
>JAXDQB010000287.1:0-4410 GCA_034668065.1 Paraburkholderia sp. | reverse complement strand
TCGGCGCAGGCGCATATAGCTTGTACAAGGACGCGGCGTGCTGTCGCTCAGCGACGCCTGTCGGTATAGCCGGATGGACGACCGTTGCGCCCCGACACCAGTCATTGGGATGGCCCGTCATCGAAGGTGACCGGAGCCGACTCGTATGTCTTGCGACTGGTCGCGGTGAGCATGGCCGATCTGGAACGGCTGATCGAGCGGATCAACCTGTACGGTGAAACTCGCACATCCATTGTTATGTCCACACCGCTGGCCGCCCGAGCCTTGGGACGGCCGCACGTTGGATTACCCAAATCGAGCAACAAGAAATGACAGAACGACCGCTATACGTTGGAAGGCGTCCATTCTGGGATGCAGACCTGAACGACGGTTCGGGGTCGGTTACGAAGGCGCTGGGAGAGAACCAACGCGATCGCCTACCGGCGACGAACTTCCGGGTTCGGCCAAAAAGCGTATGCATCGAGACGTTGGCGCGCACACTCGGCATACGTTGAACCGTGTATAGGACTTGCAGCTAGATTGGAAACCGCTCAATGGTTTCGCGCACCTGCATGAGTACCGGCTTAAGTTGCTCTAACGGCACCGAGCTCAAGCCCAATCGTAGCGCGTGCGGTGCGTGCCGAGTGGTGGAATAGGCCTCTGCCCTGGACACGGCGATGTTGCGCTCGGCGAGTGCCGTGGCGATTCGGTCCATGCGCAGGTCCGCTGGCAACCTCAGCCACAGGAAAAGTGAAGCGGGATTCGCGATCACCTCCATTCCCTCGAATACCGCTTGCGCAACAGCTTGCCGCTGCCGCGCGTCCCGCCGATGTTCTCCCTCCAGCCGGGCCACCGTACCATCGGCTATCCATCGGGTAGCCATGGCCGTCACCAGACTGGGCAAGCTCCAGTAGCTGGCGCGTATTTGGGCCTTGGCCCGCGCCGAGCAAGATTCGGGAACGACCATGTAACCGAAGCGTAATCCGGTAGCCACGCTCTTGGATAGGCTGGACACGTAGATGGTGCGCTCCGGTGCAAGCGTTACCAGCGCAGGTGGCGCATCATCAATTAAATAAGCATACGCTGCGTCCTCAATCAGGAAGCAGTCGTGGCGCCTTGCGATGTCCACAATCCGGTTGCGCTGATCCGCGGTCAGCACCCAGCCAAGTGGATTGTGCAGCGTGGGTATGACGTAGATCGCCCGAATTTTGCGAGTACGGCACAGCGTATCGAGCGCTTGTAGATCAGGGCCATCGGCCAGGCCAGGCACAGGCCTCAATACAAGGCCTTGCGCGTCGGCAAGCATTCTGAAGCCGGGGTACGTCAGAGTGTCGGCGGCAACCTGATCGCCAGGACCCAGCACAGTGCGGACAGCGATATCCAAACCCGGTTGCGCGCCGTTGACGAGGAAAATCTGGTCAACTCCGCTAGCGATACCACGCTCGCTGGCCAGAAAGCGATGCACGATCTGGCGTTCGTGAGGACGGCCTCCGGGCGGTTGCTGGTGCATTAGCGCGGCAAGATCGCCGGACGACGCCAGCTCGCGCAGCATGGCGCGCAGCAGTTCTGCCTGGCTAGGCAGAGCCGGATGATTGAATGACAGATCGGCCGTACTCGCATTCAAGCGCGCTTCGTCGGCGCCGTCCCATCCACGCTGCACCGGCCGGTCGCGAACGAACGTTCCGCGGCCGGTCTCCCCAATGACCAACCCCTTGGACTTGAGCAGTGCATACACCTTGCTGGCCGAGGCCAGCGCAATACCATGCTGGGCGGCGAGCCGTCGATGATTCGGTAACAACGCACCCGGTGGCAGGCGCCCACTACGTATTTCCGCAGCCAGCTTATCGACCAGGGCGTTGACGGGAGATGCGCGCATGAAATGTATCTAGGACAATTATTTGATTGTCATAGTGTACGGAGATATCGTTCGGATCGAAAGCCGATAGTCTGCTCGGGCCATTGATGGCCCGCGAACGCCTGAAGGGAACCGATATGTCCGACACCTTGTGCCACCATTTACCGGTGCTGGAATACCTGCAACGTCAATTGGACGGACGACTGACGCCCGATGACGTTACGCACATGCACTACCCAACCGCGATTTCCCGTCTACTGGGCTTTCGCATCGTCGAGATCGGTAAAGCTATGGCCGTGGTGGAGATCGATGCCGACGCCGGGCGTCATGGCAACCAGCAGGGCACGGTACATGGCGGGCTGCTCTGCGAATTGGCCGATGCTGCGATCGGGACTGCACACTCCACCTTAATGGAAGTCGGCGAAACCTTTACCAGCATCGACCTGAAGGCGACCTTCCTTCGTCCGGTCTGGCAGTCCCGACTGCGCGCCCAGGCTCGCGCCGTACATAGCGGCAGAACGATCAGCCATTACCTGTGCGAGATAGAACGCGAGGATGGGAAAGTGATGGCGAGCGTCACGAGTGCCATCATGACTTTGCGCGGCGAGCGCGCCCAGGGGCGTTGAATGTAGAGCCGACAAAAAAGTAATCATCAGTGACCATGCCGTGAGCGTGGCACAGAGATTTGCGAGCGTCCGCTTACGGCCATGAAGGCACATTCTGGATTCAGATCTCCGCGCGACGTGTTCTTGAGTCGTGACCAAACTTTTCCCGATACGCGGCCGGACTAGTTAGGGCTATGCGTCGAAAGTGTCGGCGCATGGACTCCACCGAACCGAAACCCGCTAGCTCGGCGATGCGAGCAACAGGCACGGCTGTTCGAGCCTCGAGCAGCTCACGGGCTACCGCCACTCGCTCACGAACGAGCCATTTGTATGGTGACATGCCGGTGGCGTCGTAGAATTGGCGTTGCAACGTGCGAGAGCTCATCGCCGCTCGCTCGGCAAGAGAGTGAAGCGTGTGCGGCAAAGCGGGATGCTGGCGCACCCAGTCCATCAACTTGGCAATACGCCCACTTTCGTCCTTGGCCATTGGACGCGGCACAAACTGCGCTTGACCACCTTCGCGATGCGGCGGCACTACGAGCCGTTGCGCAACCCGATTTGCCACTGCTCCACCGTGATCGCGTCGCACCAGATGGAGCAGCATGTCCAACCCTGCTGCCGATCCCGCCGACGTGATGATCTGCCCTTCGTCCACATACAACGCGTCGTGCTGCACGCGCAGCTGCGGATAGCGAATCTGCAATTTCTCCGCGTAGCGCCAGTGAGTCGTGACCGTCTTGCCATCGAGCACGCCGGCGGCGGCTAGCACGAATACACCGGAGCAGATTGAACAGAGACGCGCGCCACGTCGATGGGCAGCGCGGATCTTCCTCAGCAGCGCTTCGGGCGGTGCTTCGTCCGCATCGCGCCAACCCGGCACTACTATCGTATCCGCACGATCGAGCGGCTTGAGCGTGTAGGGGGCTGTGATCGAGATGCCGCCTGCCGCGCGTAGCGGGCCGCGCTCGATCGCGCAAACCGTAAATCGATACCAGTCCACTCCGAGTTCCGGACGTTCAAGCGCGAACACCTCGGTCACGCAGCCGAATTCGAAAGTACAGAGGCGGTCGTAAGCTAATGCGACGACGAGATGGTTATCCATGGCGTGATCTTACCGAAGATTGGCAATTACGCCACTTATCCGGTACGCGACTCGACGGCAAAATGAAGCTCCCGCATCGCTTGGCCTAGCCGCCGAGCTCATTTACCGGACCGCAAGTAATGTCTACCAACGAGCTGATCAACGCCGTCACTGCCGTTCGCGCCGCCGACAGCGCGGCCGCGCACGCCCACTTCTGCGCGTCATTGCAATTCGAAACCGATTGCTCAGATGTCGCCAGTGCCCTTGCTAGCGGCACACCGGGATTCGTGCTGCTCGACGTTCGCAGCCCGGCGCTGTATGCGCGAGGCCACGTGCCTCACGCCGTGAACCTTCCGCACGGCAAGATCATCGCATCGAAACTGTCAAACTATGCACCGGATACGCTATTCGTCACCTACTGCGCAGGGCCCACTGCAACGGCGCGACTCGAGGCGCTATAAGGCTTGCTGAGCTCGGGCGGCAAGTGAAGGTGATGATCGGTGGAGTCACCGGTTGGCTCGACGAAGGCTTTCAACTTATTGCACGCGAACACGGTTCGGCGAGCTGAGGGTTGTCGAATGAAGCAGCTGTCGAGCTCGTGATATCGAATCGTTATAGTGCTGGACCCTCCTGACAAGCAAATTTTTAACACTTCGAAAGAAGGAGAAATCGATGCTCGAACTGAGGCCGGGTTGTGAATGCTGTAACAAGAATCTGCCGCCGGAGTCCGCCGATGCGCGCATCTGCTCTTTTGAATGCACCTTTTGCACGGACTGCGCGACCACCGTGCTGAAAGGAAGATGCCCGAATTGCGGCGGTGAACTGGTAGCCCGACCGCGTCGGCCCGCGACCAAGCTGGCGAACAACCCGCCGTCTACCACCCGGGTGTT
>JAXDQB010000286.1:0-6610 GCA_034668065.1 Paraburkholderia sp. | reverse complement strand
ATTCGACATCGGCTGGTAGAGCGAGCCGCAGCGGCGCCCGAGCGCATGGTTGAGAAAGATCGAGCCGGCTTCGATGCCGACAAAGTGAAGCCCAAGGAAGAGCGTGGGCGGCAGGTTCGGGTCGCTCAGATCGACGGCGCTATCCACTTGAACGAGGCTCTCGAGCTTCTGTTGCGAGCCGAACCACTGGACGCTGCGCTCGATATAGCTGCGAATTGCATGACGAAAGTGTTTCTGTGCGATGTCGTGGCGCTTCTCGTCGCTCCACTCTGGAAAGCAAAGTTTCAGATTGGTGTGCACAATCGAGCGCCGCGTGCTCGGGATCTGATAGAGCATCCAGCCCAGGCCGTCGCCAAAGCGGGCAATGAGGCCATAAGGCAGGATCGCCAAAATTTTCAGCAGCCCGATAGCGAGCTTGGTGCTGACCCGCGTCAGCATACGGCTCCCGCATTGGCGAAGGTTGCGGCGGCGCGGCCGAAGGCGAGGAAGACGCACGGAAATGAAACCGGCTCCCGGACAGGGTAAATCACGGCGATACGCTCTATGTGGCATTTTCGGGAAGCCGCTATAATACGATCTTCGCCGAGTTAATAGACAACTTGCGGGGCGAAACCGCTGTGCGCCACCAGCGCCTACTGCGGTCAAGGAAATCCGCTAAAGCGTCGCCGCTTCAGGCTCCTGAAATGGCTACGTGATACGCAAGCAACGTAACTTTAGGAGTCTGCAAAGTGTCCAACAATTACCTCTTCACCTCCGAATCCGTTTCCGAGGGCCATCCGGACAAGGTCGCCGATCAGATCTCGGATGCGATCCTCGACGCGATCCTCACGCAGGACAAGTACTCGCGAGTCGCCGCGGAGACGCTCTGCAACACCGGCCTCGTGGTGCTGGCCGGCGAAATCACGACGACGGCCAACGTCGATTACATCCAGGTCGCGCGCGACACGATCAAGCGTATCGGCTACGACAACACGGATTACGGCATCGACTACCGCGGCTGCGCGGTGCTTGTCGCTTATGACAAGCAATCGCCCGACATCGCCCAAGGCGTCGATCGCGCGCACGACAACAACCTCGATCAGGGCGCGGGGGACCAAGGCCTGATGTTCGGCTATGCCTGCGACGAAACGCCCGAGTTGATGCCGCTGCCCATTCACCTGTCGCACCGGCTCGTCGAGCGCCAGGCAAGCCTGCGTCGCGACGGCCGTCTGCCGTGGCTGCGTCCCGATGCGAAATCGCAGGTAACCGTGCGCTATGTCGACGGCAAGCCGCACTCCATCGACACGGTTGTGCTTTCGACGCAGCATGCGCCTGATATCGAACTGCCGACGCTGCGTGAAGCAGTGATCGAAGAAATCATCAAGCCGACGTTGCCGGCCGAACTGGTCAAGGGCGACATCAAGTTTCTCGTGAACCCGACCGGCCGCTTCGTAATCGGCGGGCCGCAGGGCGATTGCGGTCTGACGGGCCGCAAGATCATCGTCGACACCTACGGCGGCGCAGCGCCGCACGGCGGTGGTGCGTTCTCGGGCAAGGATCCGTCCAAGGTCGACCGCTCGGCTGCTTACGCGGGCCGCTACGTCGCGAAGAACATCGTAGCCGCGGGGCTCGCCTCGCGCTGCCTGATTCAGGTGTCCTATGCGATCGGCGTCGCACAGCCGACTTCGGTGATGGTCAATACGTTCGGCACCGGGCGTGTGTCCGATGCGAAAATCACCGAGCTCGTGCGCGAGCACTTCGACCTGCGCCCGAAGGGCATCATCCAGATGCTCGACCTGCTGCGCCCGATCTACGAAAAGACGGCGGCATATGGCCACTTCGGCCGTGAGGAGCCGGAGTTTTCGTGGGAAGCGACCGACAAGGCGCTCGCCCTTGCGCAGGCAGCCGGTACGGAGCCGGTGGCGGCGGTGGCCTGACTGGATTGAAGCGCATGAATGCGCAGCGCGGGGCGTTGAGCACCGCGTTGCGCCGGTATTTCGAGCAAAACCCCGGGCGTCACGTCGGCGATGCGCGGGGTTTTGCGTTAACGAAAACGTAACGCGTCCTCTCGTTACGAAAAATTAATCTTAGGCGCTAGACGCGATAAGCGTTTGAGTCCGCCAAACCCAAAAATGCCCCAGGCTTACGCATGAAAATTTGACAGATGGAGATTCACACTCTTCTTGAAATGACGTTTCCGCGAGTAGTTGCATCCTTAAACAACTATACGCAGAGATGCCATGCCTTACCCCAGTCAAGCTCAAGCCCTACGCGAAACTCCGTTACTTCAGGGGTTGCCGGATAAGCTCGTACTTCATATAGCGCAACATCTCACTCCCTGGCCAATAAATGGGAAACGGCTGATATTTTTCAAAGGTGATCCCGAGAATTTTGTGGTATTCGTGCATCGCGGCAACGTTTATCACACTTTGCAAGAGCCGGGCGGACGGGAAGTCATTTTGGACTACACGCTTGCGGGGGGCTTGGTAGGTGAGAGTGCCCTGCTTTACCCTCATTGCCGCAGCTTTACTGCGCTGCTGAGTCCGGACTGTCAGGTTTCGCTGTTGTATCGCCAGCATTTCGCGCCGCTTCAGGCTAACCCCGATTTCATCGCGCGCATCCAGCAGCAGGTATGCAGCCGGCTGCAGCAATTGAGCGATTTCGTGGAATCGGCGTGCCTGTACCGGCTGGAAGCCAGGCTCGCGCGGCATTTGCTTACCAGAATGGAAGACGGTGATGTACGGCTCCCTGCGAATCAAAGCATCATGGCGGCCATGCTCAATGTCAGCCGGCCGAGACTAAACATACTGCTCCAGCGATGGCTGCGAGAAGGGCTAATCCGGCCACACGCGAGCGCATTGCGAATTGAAAACCCGGAGCGGCTACGACTAATCGCCGCCAAAAATAACTTGTTGCCGTCAACGTGACGAGTTTTTGTCGTTTGTTGAGGATTTTTAAGTTTCTCTGGTTATCAAAATCAAATCGCATCCTGTTACGCACGTGACTGCGGTAATCATGCGAATGACCTGATTCTGGGCCTTCCAAACATACGGAGGACTCAGAATGGCCCCGACACTTTCCCTTGAAAAAACAGTCACTCTCATCACGCATCAATTCGATCGCACTTGGCGGGAAGTGCAAGGAAAGCTGCGACGCCGTGCGCGGCTTCTATGCAAGGGTGACCTTTACCGCGCTGACGAGCTGCTGTCCGATACCGCGCTTAAGGTCCACCTTTATCTGCTGCGCTCGCCGGAGCGTGTGCAGAACCTGACCGGCTTCCTGTTCCTCGTGCTCAACCATGCGTTTCTGGACCACGCCCGGCGCCGCAGGCGGGAGGACCGGGTACTTGAGCGCGACGCTGAGTGGGATGACGACGGCATCGCCGAGATTGCCGATCGCGGCCTGCCGGTGGAGCAGCAGCTCCTGTTGAAGCAGCAACTGCTGCGCATGGAGCAGGCGCTGTCTACGCTAACTCCACAGCAGCAGACCCTGTTTGCACTGAGGTTCGAGCAGGACCGGCCCTATCCGGACATTGCCGCCGTGCTGGGCATCAATGAAGCGCTGGCGCGCAAGCGAGTGGAACTGCTGCGCAAAAAGTTGCGCAGCCAGCTTGCCTGAGCGCCTTCACAAACGCCTTGCTGCGGCGTCCGTAACCACAAGCACGGCGGATCTTGCTCAGATCCGTCCTTCACCTTCACCTCATGCCGTATTCCAGGAGCCGTCATGGCAGACAACACGCCCGTCAACGGACAGATCACCGATGCGGTCACGCAGACCAACGTCAAAGTCGTCGCGGAGGCACCCGCCCAGGCGATCGCCTCGCTTTATCAGCTGGCCAGTCACTCGGCGGGGCTGTCACTTCAAAACGCTGTGCACAGCCAACAGGCGCTGAACCAGATTTCAAGCGCAGTGATATCCAAGGCGGTGGCGATGATCCTGTCCGTCGGTGAGAAAACCTGATCCCCTCCGCATAGGACATTCGAGTCATGGGCCTGAAAGACTTTTTTAATGGCAAGAGAGGCGGCGGCAACGGTTCGGGCGAGTCGCCCGCGGCGAAGGCCGATAGCGGCGCGACAGCTCCCGCTGCGGATGCATCCGGCGCAGCAGCCTCATGTACGGCCGCTAACGGTGTGGCGTCTGCGCCCGTTTGCAACGGCAGCCGGGTCGCCGCGCCGCCACAGGGCAGCCCGCTGAGCGGATTCACCCAGCAGGCGAAGGATGCGCCGCCGGGCGGAGCAACGGACGCGCTCAACAGCCAGATCGTGCAGGCGGTGCAGTTGAGCAACAGCGAAACCGCCGCCTATGCGGCGAGCCAGATCGCCGTCGCGCCCAACATGATGATCACGCAAGCGGGCGGCCTGGTGGCGCAAGCGGCAGCGAACTACTTCGACGGTGCCAGCAAGTTGGCGTTGGCCAGCAAGAGTGTGCTGCTCAAGGACATGACGGAGAAATTGGTCAAGGAAGACATAAAGGGGGCCGCCGAGGACGCGCTGGGGGCGCTGATCACTGATTTGCTGGTTGGCACTGCTGCGGCAGTGGCGGCCGCAGCAGGAGCCATTGAGGGGGAAGCTGCGCATTTTGCTTTGGACAAGATTGATCAGAGCATCGAAAAGTACAAATCTTTGCTCGACAGATCGTGACACGTCTTTAACTCATATAAATCTTCAAAGGAGTAGGTCATGTCGTATGCATTGAAGTGCATTCAGGAGCTGATAACTTCCCGGAGAAGATGGGAAGACGGCGTTCGCAATTTGGTTGGGTCCGATAATCCAGAATATGGCGATTACGCGAACTGGGTCGCCAAATTGCTCTGTGATATTGGCGATGAGGATGTCGGTTGTGAAAACAATTTTCGGCCCATCGCCGTTTTAACCGGAGCCTTGCCATTGCTCGCGAAAACATGGGAGGTATTTAAAGACCAAGCGGGATCGGGAGGCAGCGAGCGACGGTCCCTGACGGTCGCCTCGCTTATGCGTCTGGTCGACGGTCTCACCGCCCCGGCTGAGCGTTTTATGCCGAAGAGTGACGAAGATGTCACGTTCATGCTGACAAAATTTAGCGAGGGGGCGGCGCTGCTTCTCAATACATATCTATCGCCGGAAAACAATCTGACGGGTTTCGTTCCTGTTGCTCAGATGTCCGAAGAATCCGAGCTTCTTCGAGATCGCCCGGAATATGTGATGGAACTCGGCTTGCTTTCTCTTGAGCAGAAGCGCGAGGAAATGATGGGGATGGCAAAAGTTATTGGGCGACAGACAGGCGAAAAAAGCTGGAGCGAATGGTTTGCCGAAAAATGCCAGTCTGCGTTTGAAGAAATTCCCTCTGCTTGTCGTGCCGTCATTCAGGCGATCGCGGGCCGTGCCATTGGGCATATACTGGGAACGTCGTTTGGATCGAATCTGTTGGCCCCTTGGACGGCCGCTTTTATCGATTTTCCCAACTTTTATGGAAAGCAGCTTGGTCTGTATAGGATAAAAGAGTACGGTGAGAAAAAGGTTGGGGCGCATGGCCGGGTTGTCGGGGTATTGAATAATTCCATAGAGCGGATCGATTGGGAGGCCATTCGGTACGCTTTCCAGGTTACGCCATTTGGAATATTTGTAACCGCGTATGCGGTTGCAAGGAAGTTGTCGGAACTGGTAAGGCTTAAAAAACCGGACTGCACCGAGGATGCGAGAGTGCTGATTGAGCTGGCCGATGCGGAAAATCAAGGCGATGAATCGGTGATCGCTCAATTAGTAATTCTATTTTTTGCCGAGGATGATGCCACTTTCATGATAATCATGACGGCAAAAATAAGTGATGCCGTGGACGCGTTGGCGAAGAAAATGAGGGGTTGAGTGCACCGCTGCATCACCCATGAAGAGCATGGTTGGCTCGCTGGGCTTACATCGCTGATATTGGCCGGGCAACGGGCAACCATAAACCAACGGCAGACAAATCGATTCGAGGCTTGCGCAGTCCATCGCCAGACTGCGCACTCTTGATGGGGCACTCTCGCCCGCACATACTCGCCGCGCCAGGCAGAAAGCCATGCTCATTCATTTCGTCTCTTTGCCTTCCAGCCTGCAAATCGCCGGCTGGGCCGGATCCGGACTGCTCATGACACTTGCGGGCTACATACTCGTGCGCAAATTGCTTCCGCTACAGAATGCCCATGTCCACAACGGCGAACTGGGCACGATGATCGCGGTGGTGGGTATTTTTTATGCCTTGATCATTGCAACGATGCTTGCCCGCGCGGTCAATCATTTCGATGCCTCGGTCGAAGCCACCCGACTCGAAGCCAGCGTCAGCGCGTCGCTGTATCGCGCTGCGGCGCAGGGATCGCCTGAGTTGGCCCGGCGGGTGCAAAAGCCCTTGCTTCGCTACCTGGACACCGTCGTTCATAACGAGTGGCCCAAACAGATCAGCGGGATGGACGTGGCGCAGAGTGCGCCCGACCTTGCCGCCCTCAGCGTGGCGCTGCGCGACTACCTGCCAGACACCCCTAAGCAGCTGTCGTACCTGAATCTGACGCAGGACCAGCTCAACCAGCTCTACGTAGCGCGGCACGCGAGATTGTCCGACCAGGACATGACGATCCCGGCCGATATCTGGGGCGTCAACTTCGTTGGGGAAATGACGCTCA
>JAXDQB010000285.1:0-2596 GCA_034668065.1 Paraburkholderia sp. | reverse complement strand
ATCGGTTTCGACCGCACGTGCGAGCGCGCTGGCGCGAGCAAGCGTCGCGCGGGGGCGGTCTGCTGTTCGATCTCGGGCCGCATCTGATCGATCAGGCGCTCGCATTGTTCGGCGCGCCCGAGACGGTCTACGCCACCGTGAAAACGCATCGCGACCATGCGACGGCCCCCGACTACGTGCATTTGCTTCTCGGCTACGCCGACAAAGAAGTCGTGCTCCACGCGAGTGCCCTCGCCGCGCTTGAGCCGCCGCGCTTTGTCATTCACGGCACGCTCGGCAGCTATGTGAAGACGGGCCTCGATACCCAAGAGGATCAACTGAGAGCGGGCCTTCGCCCCGGCGACGCGGGCTTCGGCCATGGGAACGCAGCCGGCACGTTGCACGTTGTCGCCGGCGATACCGAAACCGAACGCCCGCTGCCGACGCTCAACGGCGCCTACGTCGAGTTCTATCGCGCCCTAGCGAGGTCGATCCGAGGCGGCGAATCGTTCCCAGTCACGCCCCAGGACGCTGTCGATGTCATAACGATCATCGAGTTCGCCGAGCAAAGCGCGCGCGAAGGGCGACGTCTGCCGTTCGCGCGTCAGCTGGCGTAATTGCTTCGAGCGCAGGAACAAAGGAGAACCCAATGCAACATACGATCCGCGCGCTCGCCTGTACAGGCTTGATTGCATCGCTCGCGGCCTGTGTGATCCCGCCGCCGCGTGCCGGCGCCCCGCGGCCGAATCCGCATGAATTTGCGGCCCAACGCTACGGGCAGATCAACGAGCGCATCGACAATCTGAGCCGGCGTATCGACGGGCACGTCGATGCGGGTGCTTACCCGCCGTCGAACGGCATTGCGTTGCACCATCGCCTCGACGTGATTCGAGAGGAAGCGCACGACATGTCGGCCGAACACGGAGGTGGATTGTCCGGGGATGAGGTGCGCGTGCTGAGTCAGGAACTCGACGCCGCCGCCCGGGCGATCGGGGAATAGGAAAAATAGGGCGAGACGGCGAGATCGATAGAGTCGATGAAGCCCGTGAAGTCGGTGAGGCGCGGCGATTAATTCTGGGTTTCGCCAACGGCGCGCGCACGCTCGGACATGCGCGTCTCGATTTTGTGGATGATGCTTTCGGCCCATCTGCGCAGCAGCCTGTCCGAGGCGACGCTTGCCATCGAGCGCGCCATGATGCCGTACACCTGAGTGCGGCGCACCTTCAGGATTTTTTGCGCATCGAGCCAATCATCGTTGTCGACGAGCAGCAAGAGCGTTTCGAGCCCGATGAAAATCGGCCAGAGGCAAGCCAGCCTCAACCGAACCGACCACGCCGAAATGGCGAACGTGTACTCCATCGCTGCGCGATAGTGCGCCAGCGCTACGCGCACGAGCTCGAACATGAGCGGTCTCGCGCGAGCGGAGGCGCCGGGAGAGAGCAAGTCTTCGGGTGCCAGCCCGTCACGACGCAGCATGGCCGCGGGGAGATAACAGCGGCCGATGCGCAGATCCTTCGCACAGTCGCGCAGCACGTTCGTCATCTGCAGCGCCTTGCCGAAACGCACCCCGCGCTCGACCGCTTCGGCCGCGTTGCCCGCGAGCGTACCCGGCGCGTGCGCATAGGTCATCTTCGTCCAGAACTCGCCGACGCAGCCGGCGACGAGATACGTATAGCGATCGAGCTCATCCAATTCGCCGAGCGCGACGAGGCGGCCCGAGCGCTCGTCGGGAAACGTGCGCAAATCGAATTCCATGCCGGCGGTCAGCGTTGTCGTGACTTCGCGCACGGCCTCGCGATCGGATGCGTCCAGTTGCGCCAAAACCTGCAGCGCCGGCTCGAGCGACTCGAGCAACACCTTTTCGTCGGACTGCGTCTGCTGCGCCGCGATCTCCCCGGCAAGACGCCGCGCGAGCGCGCCGTGGTCGTCGGATGCGCCATTGATCTGCGCGCGCAGGTCAAGCAGCAAGGCCAAGCGTTGCGCCGGATCGATAAGCGACGTGTCGGCAATCGTATCGGCGGCACGTCCGAGAAGGTAGCCCAAACCGATAGGGTCGCGCATGTCCGCCGGCAGTACGCGCAGCGTCAGATAGAAGGACCGGGAAACGCCCTTCAGCAACGGGCCAAGCAGGAAGGCCCGGGCAGAGTTACTCATGGATGGAGTCAATTCGTGTCGGATGAAAGGCAATGCTGCGGCATTGTATCCGGCCCAGCGCAAGTACATGCACGAGCACGTCTTGCGTTGCACATGACAGGCTTAACGCACAGCCTGCATTGGCATAAAATCGCCACGCACGGCGCTTGCGCGCCGTGCTTCGCCCAACACATGCCCATCACTGCATTGGCCGACGCCGTCCTCCTCCTGCACGCACTTGTCGTGTTGTTCATCGTCGGCGGTTTCGTCGCGATCTGGATCGGTGCGGCGCGCCGCTGGCGCTGGGTCCGCGAGCCGCGGCTGCGGTTCGCGCATCTTTGCGCAATCGGCATCGTCGCGCTGCTCGCGGTATTCGACATTCCCTGCCCGCTGACGGTGCTCGAGAACGTGCTTCGCCACGGCACCCCGGGCAATGAAGGATTTATCGAATATTGGTTAGGAAAGCTAATCTATTTCGCTTTTC
>JAXDQB010000284.1:0-10731 GCA_034668065.1 Paraburkholderia sp. | reverse complement strand
GCGCCGTATACAAGCGCGGCAAGCGCCGTGATCCAGAAGCTCGTCGGCCAGTCGGTGTAGTAGGCGAGCGTGAGGCCGAGCCAGGCTTGCGCAAGGGCAAATAGGGCCGCGAGCGCGACTCCGGTGGCGAGCCGTGTCGACAGGTTTTGCGCAGCCGCGGCCGGCCCGACCATCAACGTGAAGACGAGCAGCACGCCGACAATCTGCGTGCAGGCAGCGACGGCAAGTGCTGCGATGGCGAGAAACAGCATCGATACGAGCCGCAGCGACACCCCTTTCGCTTCTGCGAGTTCCGGCTGCAGTGTGGCAAAGATGAGCGGGCGCATGATGACGCCGAGCGCGAGCAGGCTTGCCGCGCCAATGCCGGCAAGCACAACGAGCGTCGACGTGCTGACGCCGAGCACGTTGCCGAAGAGAAGCGCGCTCACCTGCGTCGCGTAGGCGGTAAAGAAATGCAGGAACAGCAGGCCGCAGCCGAGCGAAAGCGAGAGTACGACGCCGATCGCGACGTCGCGGCCCGCGAGCCGCTCCCCGAGCGCGCCCATCGAGAGTCCAGCGGCTAGCGTGAAGCCGATCATGCCCCACAGCGGCGAGACACCGATGAGAACGGCGCCCGTCGCGCCAGTGAAGCCGACATGCGATAACGCATGACCTGCGAACGTCTGCTCGCGCATCACAAGAAAGTAGCCAACGATCCCCGCGAGCACGGCGACGATGCCCGATGCTGCAAACGCGTTGATCATGAAGTCGTATTCAAACATCGTGCACGTGTCCGTGAGAGTGGCCGCGGCCGTGGCGATGCGAGGTCTCGTCTTCGTGCTGGTGGTCGTGCTTTTCGATTTCGACGTCGCCCGACATGACGAAAATGCGACCGTTGACACGCATGACGTCGATCGGTGAACCGTACAGGCGCGAGAGCACCGGCCGGGTGATGACCTCGTCGACGGTGCCGAGCGCGGCCGCGCCGTTGCCTAAATAGAGCACGCGATCGAGCGCATTGAGGAGGGGGTTCAGCTCATGCGCGGAGAAAAGCACGGTGATGCCGAGCTCGCGCTGCACGCGGCGTACGAGTTCGACAACGCCGCGCTGATGATGCGGATCGAGGCTGATGAGCGGCTCGTCCAAGAGCAGCAGCCGCGGCTTGCCGAGCAGACATTGCGCGAGCAGCAGCCGCTGGCGCTCGCCACCCGAGAGTTCCGAGAGCGGCCGAGCCGCCAGCGCACCGCCGTCTACCAGCTCCAGCACGCGCTCGACGTCGGCACGAATCGCGGCATCGGCGCGCGGCAGGCCCCACCGATGGCCGTCGGCGGCCATCGCGATGAAATCGCGCCCGCGCAAGCGGCGCCCCGCCAATGCGCTGCGCGTTTGCGGCATATAGCCGATTGCGACATTGCCGCGCGCGACCGGTCGGCCCGCCACCCGGATGATGCCGTTTGCAATGGGCAGGAGGCCGAGCACCGCACGCATCAACGTTGTTTTGCCTGCGCCGTTCGGCCCCAGCACGCCGATGAACTCACCCTCGCTGAGCGCGAAGCTCGTTTGCTTGAGGATCGTTCGGCCGCCGAGCGCGATCGTCACACGCTCCAATTCGAGCGCGGGAAGCCGCGGTGATTCGCCCGGAATGTTCATTGATGCGTGGATTCGAGTGCCGTCGAGAGCGCGTCGAGCTGCAAGAGCATCCATTGCTGGTAGTTCACATGGGGCGGCTCAGTCTCGGTCACGCTCATGCTCGGCACGTGCGATTGCTGGGCGAGCGTCAACATTCGCTTGGTGAGCGCTTCGGTCGCCTGGCTGTTGTAGATCAGGACGCGCACCTGCTTTGCCCGCAGATCCTTCTCGAACGCGGCGATGTCCGATGCGCTGGGCTCGGTATCGTTCATGACGGCGAGCTGGAAGCGCGGATTGCGCATCGCGAGGCCGATCGCATCGGACATGTAGCCGAAGACGGGCTCCGTCGCCGTAACGGGCGTGCCCTGGTACTTCGCCTTCAGCGCGGCCACTTTGACGTCGATCGGCTTCAACGAATCGATAAACTTGGCGAGGTTCGCATCGTAGTCGGCTTTGTGCGCGGGATCGGCTTCATCCAGCGCCTTTGCAACGGCGCGCGCGACTGCCGGCATCGTCGCCGGGTCGTACCAAAGATGGGGATTGTCGCCGCTCTTTTTGCCGACTAGATCCGCGGCGACGATTGTCGTGCGTTTCGGGTTTTTCGATGCGGCAAGCAGTTTGTTCATCCACGGATCGTAGTCGGCGCCGTTATAAACGACCACGTCCGCGCGGTGCAGCGCGCGGGCCGTCTTTGCACTCGCCTCGAACAGATGCGGGTCTTGATCAGGGTTGCTGAGGATGCTCGCTACCTCGACGTGAGGGCCGCCCAGTTGCTGCACCACGTCGCCATAGAAGTTCTCCGCGGCGACAACGCTGACCTTCGCCTGCTGCGCGAGTGCCGCGGTACTCATCGACAGCGCCGCGAGCCCCGCGACGACAAGCGTCGGCCATTGACGAAAACGGGTTCCGACCCGTTTGAATTTCACGACGGGATGCATCAACTCTCCTTGCTTTCGTACCTGGTGTGCGAACTTCGCCGAATTACGATTAAGTCGGCTAATTACCGCGAATGTGGCGCTATATCGCGCGCGTCAAGAAGCTTGCGGCGCGCTGTTTCCGGTGACCTTTTGCGCTTTGCAGCCGCCGCACAGCCCGCTGAGCTCAACGACTTGCTTGTGCACTTCGAACCCGTGCGCCGTTGGCGCCGAGGAAAGGCGTTCCGCGAGTTCGTTGCCGGGAATCTCGACGGTGTCGCCGCAGCGCTCGCAGATGAGAAACTGGCTTTGGTGCGGTTTGCCGATTTCGCAGCAGGCGAAGAATGCATTGCGCGATTCGATCCGGTGCACGAAACCATGCTCGACGAGAAAGTCGAGCGCGCGATAGACCGTGGTCGGCGGCACGCGGCCGCGCTCGGGCTCGAGCGCGGCGAGCAGATCGTAGGCCCCGATCGGGCGGCCTGCGCCGGCGACGAGCGCGTAGACTTGCCGGCGCAGCGGCGTGAGCATGAGCCCGTGTTCGGCGGCGAAAGCGTCGGCGCGCGCGAGCCGCTCGGCAAGGGAGTGGACAGCGGAGACTGACATGGCATCGTTCCCAGTGGGCAACAACCGGGATGATATAACATAGCTAGCCGCCTCGGGCGTCCGGCCCATAGCGTGCACCGAGGCTGCGGACTCTCCCGCGCCGAGCGATGGTACGCTGCGCGAGGTCGGACTGCCGCCCGTTTTAGAGCGCCGTGCGGACCTGCCAGAGCTCCGAGAACAGCACGACGTCGAGCATTTTGCGCAGATAGGCGGCGCCGCTCGTCCCACCGGTGCCTTGCTTGCAGCCGATGATCCGCTCGACGGTGCTCACGTGGCGAAAGCGCCATTGGCGAAATGCGTCTTCGAGATCGATGAGTTCCTCGGCCATTTCATAGAGTTCCCAGTACTCCGACGGTTTGCGGTAGACCTCGAGCCAGGCCGCCTCGACCGTTGCGTCGTGCTCGCTTGGCTGGGTCCAGTCGCGCTCGAGCCGCCCGGGGGCGATCGCAAACCCGCGTCGCGCGAGCAAACGCACGACTTCGTCGTAGAACGAGGGCGCTTCGAGCGCGGCGCGCGCCTGCGCGAGAAGCACGGGGCGATGCTCATGCGGCCTGAGCATTTGCGCGTTCTTGTTGCCGAGCAGGAATTCGATTTCCCGGTATTGATACGACTGAAAACCCGAAGAGGCTCCGAGATACGGCCGCATGGCGGAGTATTCGGAGGGGGTGAGTGTCGCCAGGACGTTCCAGGCCTGCACGAGCTGCTCGAGGATCCGCGAGACGCGCGCGAGCATCTTGAACGCGGGTGGCAATGCGTCGCGTTTGACGCACTCGAGCGCCGAGCGCAGCTCATGGAGTGCGAGCTTCATCCAAAGTTCGCTCGTCTGATGCGCAATGATGAAAAGCATTTCATTCGGATCGGGCGAGAGCGGATGCTGCGCCGAGAGAATCTGCTCGAGCGAGAGATAGTCGCCATAGCTCATCGATTTCGACAAATCGAGCTTCGCGTCGTGCCAGCCGTTCTCTCGGTCCGATCGCCGTGCCGAGTCGGGCCACTCAGGTTGTTCAGGCAATTCCATGTGATCGTGCACGTCGGGATCCTTTGAATGTTCGGTTGGGCCGCTGGTCCCCGTTTTTGACTTGCTATCGTTTTCGGGATGATAGGCAAGCCTGCCCGCAAAGTGCTTGCAAAAGCATCGCCTAAAATGGGGCAGACCAGAACATAATTCGACTCACAACGCGAAAGGGGGGCATAAATGAACGCGATCTCGCTCGACGTCACGGATTGCCGAATTCTGGGCGTGTTGCAGAACGAAGGACGCATCAGCAATCTCGATCTCGCCGAACGCATCTCACTGTCGCCGTCCGCGTGCCTGCGCCGGTTGCGGTTGCTTGAGGAGGGGGGCGTGATCGAGCGCTATCGCGCATGCTTGAACCGTGAAGCGCTCGGGTTCGAATTGGAGGCGTTCGTGCAAGTGTCGATGCGAAACGAGCAGGAAAACTGGCATGAGCGCTTTGCGCAAGCGGCGCGCGAGTGGCCGGAGGTTGTCGGCGCCTTCGTCGTGACCGGCGAAAGCCATTACCTGCTGCACGTGCTCGCGCACAATCTCAAGCATTACTCGGAGTTCGTGTTGACGAAGCTCTACAAATCGCCCGGTGTCATGGACATTCGTTCGAACATCGTGCTGCAGACTCTCAAAGAGGATTCCGGCGTGCCTGTGTCCGTCGCGCAGTCGAGCGCGCGCTAGCGGCGCGCGTCTCGTTACCGCGGCGTCAGCCCGTGAAACGCTCCGCCGTAAAAGACGAGCGGCGCCATGCTGGCGGCCTCCGGGTGGAGGCCGCAGCGCTCCACCTCCCCGACGAAGATGACGTGGTCGCCTTCCTCGTAGCGGCTGCGGTTATGGCATTCGAACCAGGCGAGCGCGCCGTCAAGTACAGGCATTCCGGTGGCGCCTTGCACGTGGCCGACGCCTGCGAAGCGATCGCCCTTGAGTGTGGCGAAGCGCTGGCAGAGATCGAGCTGCGAATCAGAGAGAACGTTGACGACGTAGTGGCTGTTGCCGCGAAACACCGGCATCGAAGCGGACTTCGTCGCCAAGCTCCACAGCACGAGCGGCGGATCGAGCGAGACCGAGTTGAACGAGCTCGCAGTAATGCCGATCGGCTGCCCGGAGAGTGCGCGAGTGGTAATGACGGTGACACCCGTTGCGAATTGCCCGAGCGCACGGCGAAATGCGGTGGAATCGAAGTTGGGAAGGGCCGCGCGTTTCATCGAAGGGGTGCTCTCCGGTATCCGCGGTATCGCAAATGAGGCCTGCTTGAAGGGAGCAAGGGTATCGTCAGCGGAGGCGGCGGCGAAAGCGAATCAGGCGTCATGTCATAAGGGGCGAGTTGCCAGGATTTTATAGGATTCCTGACACATGGCCCCTGTCTCGGGCCAGAGCATCGAACCACCCGGCGGCGGCCGGCTGCTTGCAGCGGCTTCGAACGTCTGGCCCCGCAGGCGCGCAAAACGCATTAAGCTCTTGGAGCGGCGCGCATTTCGCGCCGCATCGTCCGTTTCCACGAAGCCAAGGAGCAGCAGCCATGACTGAGGCAAGCGAGACCGCCACACTGGGCGGCGGGTGTTTCTGGTGTCTCGAGGCGGTCTACCTCGATGTCGAGGGCGTGAATTCTGTCGAATCGGGCTATGCGGGTGGCGCCGTCGAGCGGCCAAGCTACGAGCAGGTTTGCGACGGCGACACGGGGCATGCCGAGGTCGTCAAAGTCGAGTTCGATCCGACAAAAATCAGCTACCGCGAGATTCTGCGGATTTTCTTTTCGATTCACGACCCGACCCAGTTGAACCGTCAGGGCAATGACGTCGGCACGCAATACCGTTCCGTGATCTTCACACACGCGGGTGCGCAGAGGCAGATCGCCTTGGAGGTGATCCGCGAGCTCGAACGCGAAGGGGTCTTTGAGCAGCCCGTCATCACGCAAGTCCAGCCGCTCGACGGCAATTACTGGCCGGCCGAAGCCTATCACCAGAACTATTTTTCGAAGCATCCGGAACAGGGTTATTGCGCCTTCGTCGTTGCGCCGAAGGTTGCCAAGTTCCGAGCAAAATTCGCAAGCCGGATGCGTTCGGGCGCTTGACCGCAGGGCCAAAAACCAGGACGCGCTGCGGGCGCTTGCCTGCACTCACGGGGCAAGCGCGCCGGAACGCTCAAAGCGCTTGATCGTACATATAACGGCGCGACCACGGCAATGTTTGCGCACTGCGTCCCGCCTTGCGGCACACCACCTGGTAGATCGACACGTCATCGTGTTCGAACGCATACGCGCAGCCGGCGAGATAGACGCGCCAGATACGGAATTTCTCGTCATCGACGAGCTTGCGCGCCTCATCGGCACCCGCCTCGAAGTTCTCGGACCAGATGTCGAGCGTGCGCGCGTAATGGCGGCGAAGGCTTTCCACATCGACAGCCTCAAGGCCGCCTTGCTGCATTGCCTGTAGCGCGAGGCTGATGTGTGGCAGTTCGCCATCGGGGAACACGTAACGGTCGATAAATTCACCGCCTCCGAGCGCCGTCTCCCCGCTGCCATGATCCGAAGACGTAATGCCATGGTTCATAACAATTCCGTCGTCGGCCAGCAGTTCGCGAATCTTTTTGAAATAGGCGGGCAGGTTCTTGCGGCCGACATGCTCGAACATGCCGACACTCGTGATGCGGTCGAACGGCCCTTGGAGGTCACGGTAATCCTGCAGGCGGATTTCGATCCGGTCGTGAAGACCTGCAGCTTTGACACGCTCGGTGGCGAGGTCGAACTGATTTTGCGAGAGCGTCACGCCGACGCAGTGCGCGCCGAACCTCTGCGCCGCGCGCAACACGAGCGCGCCCCATCCACAGCCGATGTCGAGCAGACGCTGCCCCGGTTGCACCTGAATTTTTCGGAGGATATGGTCGATCTTCTTAAGCTGCGCCGTGCAGAGGTCTTCGTCGCCGTTCTCGAAGTAAGCGCACGAGTAAAGCATGTTCTCGTCCAGCCAGAGCTTGTAGAACGCGTTTGAAACGTCGTAGTGATACTGGATCGCCTTCTTGTCCGACGCTTTTGTGTGATTGAAATAGCGGACCACACGGGCAAGCTTGCTTGCGCTCGTCACGGTGCTGCGCGCGAGTGAATAGCTAATGTTGATGATGTCCGTCAGCTTGCCTTCGATGTCGATCTTTCCTTTGACGTAGGCTTCGCCAAGGTTGTCCAGGCTTGGCGCGAGCAGGAGCGGCAACGCCGACGCGTGATTGACCTTAAGCGTGACTTGCGGTGCCGAAAAATTGCCGAAATCGAGCTGCTGCCCATCCCATAGAACGAGGCGCGCTGGCAGGTTCGCTCGCGTGCGCACATCGTCCACCCACTGCGCCAACTTCTTTTCCCAAAACATGCGAAATCTCCGTATCCGTTCCAAAGCACAACAGCCGCCGCGCGCACGGTCCGAACGGTTAAACAGAACGCACGAAGTGGGCCTGCAAAGGGGACAAGCAAAAGTCGAATGTCTAAAGGCGACGCGGCAAGGAGACGAAGGAGCAAGTCGCGGCGCCGTCAATGTCCAGTCAAGGCGACAGCCGTGATATTTGCCAGCGGTTGCCGGCTTGACGCGCATACAGAAGTCGATCGTGTAATCGCGACGGACGGCCTTGCCAAAATTCGATTCGCTCGGGCACGAGCCGGTAGCCGCCCCAATGCGGCGGGCGCGGCGGAGTATCACCGAAGCGTTCGGTAAACGTTTTTTCGCGCGCTTCGAGCTCCGCTCGGCTCGCGATTTCACAGCTTTGTTCCGATGCCCAGGCGCCGATGCGCGATGCGAGCGGGCGCGAGGTGAAATACGTATCGCTTTGCTCGGCGCTCGTCTTTTCGACGACACCTTCGATGCGTACTTGCCGTTCAAGCTCTATCCAGTGAAAAAGTAGACTTGCATGCGGGTTGCCGGCGATTTCGCGGCCCTTGCGGCTTTCGTAATTCGTATAGAAGACGAAACCGCGCTCGTCTACGCCTTTAATCAGGAGAATGCGCGCCGACGGGCGGCCTTGGGCGTCGACGGTGGCCACCGTCATCGCATTCGGTTCGGGCAGTTGTGCGTCAAGCGCCTGGTCGAGCCAGAGTTTGAACTGCCTGATAGGGTCCGGGTCGACGCTTTTCTCGTCGAGTGACCCGCGCGCATAGTCTTTACGGAGTTCGGCAAGGGGGATCATCGTTTTGCACTATGTGAGACCGAATTGGGTCGAGCAAGTATAGCCAAGGCCGAAAAAAACTGCCGGTGAAGGTGGCGCAGCGGTCTTCAAAAGTTTCCAAAAGCTTTCAAAAGAGATTCTCAAGGCGTGCGGAAGGGGCAAGGTCAGGCCCCCGCGGGGCAGGGCATGGCGTAGCGCATCGTGCACAATACGCACTTCGATAGATGCCAAAGCTCCGCATTATGTCCAGCACCCTGCCGACGAGCCCCGAATTAATTTCCGCGCAACAGCCCGATACCCATATCGATTATGCCGATCGTGCGCGCCGTTTCGGTGGTGTGGCGCGACTCTATGGTGCGCAGGCACTTGCCGCGTTCGAGCGGGCTCACGTGGCGGTGATCGGGATTGGCGGCGTGGGATCGTGGGTGGCGGAGGCGCTCGCGCGCAGTGCAATCGGCAGCCTTACGCTGGTTGATCTCGACAACGTGGCCGAAAGCAACACGAATCGCCAGATCCATGCGCTCGACGGCAATTACGGTAAGCCGAAAGTGGAGGCGATGGCCGAGCGCATTGCCCTTATCGATCCCGCCTGTAAGGTCCGCCTCGTCGAGGACTTCGCCGAGCCCGGCAACTTCGAGACGTTGCTGGGCGGAGGCTTTGATTATGTGATCGACGCGATCGACAGTGTGCGTACGAAGACTGCCCTGATAGCCTGGTGCGTGGCGCGCGGGCAACCGCTGATTACGGTGGGCGGGGCTGGCGGCCAGCTTGATCCTACGCGCATTCGCATCGACGATCTCGCCCAGACAATTCAGGACCCGCTGCTCTCGAAAGTGCGCGCGCAACTGCGCAAGCAGCACGGGTTCCCCCGCGGGCCGAAGGCGAAGTTCAAGGTCAGTGCCGTCTACTCCGACGAGCCGCTTACCTACCCCGATGCAGGCGTGTGCGATATGGACGACGTCGCGCAGCACGTCACGACCTCCCCGGGCCATACGGGCCCTGTGGGACTGAATTGCGCAGGATTCGGCTCGAGTGTCTGCGTCACGGCGAGTTTCGGCTTTGCGGCCGCCGCGCGTGTGCTTTCCGTTCTGACGAAGGCCGCGGCAGGAAGCGGCCGAGCGGGTTGAGGGGGGGCGGAAGGGGGGAGCGAGGTAGCGAGGCCCGGGTAGGCGGGCCGAATGGCCCACCCGCACGCTGCGCTTAATTCAGTGCGGTGCTCAATTTGCGGCGCCACTCCGAGACGAGTTCGGGCCGGTGCGCAGCCAGACCAAACACCGAAAGCATGGTCTTGCGGCCGATATCGTCGCGAAACGCCCGGTCGCGCTTCACGATCTCCAGCAGATGAGCGAGCGCCTCTTCGTAGTCGCGCCGCGCAACTAGAAGATTCGCCAGATCGAACCGGGCCTCGAGATCGTCGGGGTTCGCGGCAACGCGCGCTTCCAGCTCATCTGTGGGAGGCAGATCGGAGGCCGCGTCGAGCGCATCGAGGCGTGTCTTGAGCGCGTTGAATCGCGTGTCGATGCCCTGCGTTGTTTTCGACGAGAGCAACTGTGCTTCGTTGCGCGCCTCCTCGACCCGCTCGTCGTCGAGCAGCAGTTCAATCAGATCGAGTCGCGCATCGTCGAAGCTGGGGTCGAGCGCAAGCGCCGTCTTCAGGTGGCCGAGCGCTATGCTGTGCTGCCCATCTTCGAGCGCTGCGAGTGCCGTGCGACGCTCGATCTCGGCGGCGTTCGGCACGAGCGGATCAATGAACGCGCGCAATTCTCCTTCCGGCAAGACGCCGGTGAACTGGTTGACGGGCCGGCCGTCGGCGAACGCGACGACGTGCGGGATGCTGCGCACCTGGAAGTGCGCGGCAAGTTGCGGATTTTCGTCGACGTTGACCTTGACCAGCCGCCATTTGCCGGCGTATTCGTGCTCAAGCTTCTCCAACAGCGGGCCGAGCGACTTGCATGGGCCGCACCACGGCGCCCAGAAATCGACCAGGACCGGCACGAGACCTGACGCTTCGATCACGTCCTTCTCGAAAGTGGACATCGTGGTGTTCATCGCTTCCTCGTTGGAATTGGATGATTGGGAGAGTGGGGGCCGCCCGCTGGAATTCAACCCTGCTGTTTACGTCATGCGGTTCTTGGCGAGCGGAGGATTGGCGGCGAAGTAGCGCTTGATGCCTTTCAGGATTGCGCTTGCCATTTGGCTGCGGTAACTGTCGTTGTTCAGGCGCGCCTCTTCCTCCGGATTGCTGATGAAAGCGGTCTCGACGAGGATCGACGGGATGTCGGGCGCCTTCAGCACGGCGAAGCTTGCCTGTTCGACAGCGCCCTTGTGCAGCTTGTTGATGCCGCCGATCTCGCTCAGCACGAACGAGCCGTAGCGCATCGAATCGCGGATCTGGGCCGTGGTTGACATGTCGAAGAGCGCCCGGTTGACCGTGGCGTCCTGCGTCTTGACGTT
>JAXDQB010000283.1:0-3409 GCA_034668065.1 Paraburkholderia sp. | reverse complement strand
GACCTCAACGACCAGGTTTTCAGCAACTGGGACTTCAGCCACGTCGATCCGACCGGCGCCGCCAAGGGTGGCCCGAACACGCTTTATACGGCAGGAGATCTTGCGGCGACGATGACGCTGAACCCGGATCTCAAGGTGTTTTCGGCAAACGGCTATTTCGATGCCGTCACTCCGTTTTTCCAGACGCAGCTCACTCTCGCCGGCATGCCGGTCGATCCGGCGTTGCAGTCGAACATCACTATCAAGAAGTACGCGTCGGGACACATGGTCTATCTCGACGACCCGTCGCGCACGGCAATGAAAGCCGATCTCGCCGCCTTCTATGACGGCTTGATGGCGAACCGGCCGGCATTGAAGCGCGTCATACGCCTGCAACGGCCGCCCGCGGTGCAGCTCGCTCAGTGATGCCGGCGTTCGCGGCTTAGGCCGCGACGAGGCGCACGCCGACGAGCACGAGGACCGCGGCGAGCAGATTGCGAAGCAGCCTCTCGGGCGCGCGAGTCGAAAGATGGCTGCCCAGGGCGATGCCGGGCACCGAGCCGATCAAGAGCGAAAGCAGCATCGTCCAGTCAACCGAGCCGAGCAGCCAATGCCCGATTCCGGCGATGAGCGTGAGCGGCACGGCGTGTGCGACGTCCGATCCGACGATGCGCGACGTCGGCAACCTGGGATAGAGCAGCAACAGCACAGTCACGCCGATGGCGCCTGCGCCCACCGAGGTCATCGAGACCAGCACGCCGAGCACAGCGCCCGTCACGATCGTCCAGAGGGTCGTGCGCACGGGCGAATCCGGGCGCAGGCTGGAATCCGGGCGCGTGGCAAGGGCGGCCAGTTGCGGGCGGAATATGAGCGCCATCGACGTGATCAGCAACGCCGCGCCGAGCAGACGCTGCAGCAGCGCCATCGCACCGGGAGAATGCAGTCCGTAGCGATGGAGCAACCATAGCGTGACAGCTGCGGCCGGGACGCTGCCTGCCGCAAGGCGGCCGGTCACACGCCAGTCGACCGATCCCTTCAGACCATGCACGAGCGTGCCGGTTGCTTTCGTTGCGGCGGCATAGAGCAGATCGGTGCCGACGGCCGTGGCCGGATGCACGCCGAAGAGCAGCACGAGAAGCGGAGTCATCAGCGAGCCGCCGCCGACGCCGGTCAGCCCGACGAGGAACCCGACCGCCAGGCCGGACAGCGAGTACACCGGATCAACGTGTGGCAGAGCCATTGAGCAATAAGGCCTTTCCGCGGCAATGCGGGAAGGAAGTGAATTGGGCGCCGCGGGCGTTTTATGTGACGATCCGAGCCCAAAGAGGCGCCATTGTCGCAAAATCTTCGCGCAAGCGCTCGTTTCGCTGAGAGGGGTGTGTCCGAGGTGCAACCGCACCGCCAACGAGCGGTGCGGTTGCTACCGACTACAAAATGCGCGCAGGAAATGCCGGAGGGTGAGTTAAGCTGGCGCAGCGCATTTCGTATTTTCCAATGCGCTCAGCGCCGAGTCGTCGCTACCGGAGGGGCCAAGCAAAGTCGCTTTCAGCGGCGCGTTGCCGATCATTTGCGGTTGCCTGTGCGCCAAACCTCACAGTGTGTGCGCGTGGGATTGCCCGCTCGCGCGCGGCTGCGTGAGTGCGCTGACAACGATCAGCACCGCCACATTAAGCGACAGCGCAACAAGTCCGATGTTCAGGTCTTTCAGCTTGTCCGGCAGGAACGGGAACCACTGCCCAATGCTGGCATGCGTGAGTGTCGTGAGGGTGACGACGGCCACGCCTGCCACGATGCCGGCGAACGCCCCTTGCTTCGTAACCCACTGGCGCGACGAGACGCTTGCCAGCACGGCCGGAAAGATCTGCGTGACGAAGCTGTAGCCCATGAGCAGCAGCGCGACGATGGTTTCGCCGCCGCGCAGGGTGAAGCCCACGGCTACGAGCGCGATGATCGGCACCAGCCATCGCGCGAGCCGTGCCACGCGCGTGTCCGGGGCGCCGCGGTCGAGCGCGCCGCGGTAGATGTCGTTGGCGATGAGCGTGGCGGCCGCGTTCAGGATCATCGAACCCGGCACGAGGGCCGTCAGCACACCGGCTGCGCCGATGAGCCCGACGAACCACGGATCGAACGTCTGCCGCGAGAGCCGAAGAAGAGACAAGTCGATGTCGCCGCCCTTGAGCCCCGGCACCTTCAGCGTTGCAGCGAACCCCACGAAAAAGACGAAGAGCAATATCAGCTGGTAGAGCGGAAGGATGGCGGCGTTGCGCCGGAAGATGCGCTCGTCGCGGGCGGTGAAGACTGAGCCGAACGTGTGCGGCCACATAAAGAAGCCAAGCGCGGTAAGCAGCACCGTCGACTGGAACCAGGCGACGCTCGAGCCTTTCTCGGGAAACGAGAGGAACCCCGGCTTGGCCGCATCGATCTCATGAAACATGGGGCCGAGGCCGCCGTAGTAGTGGATCGGGAGATACATGCCGAGGAAGACGACGATGGAAAGGATCATCACGTCCTTTACCACTGAGTTCCAGGCCGAGCCGCGCACCCCCGAAATCGTCACGTAGGCTGTAACGACGATCGCGCCGATCCATACAGCGGCCGTGGGCGTAATCGCGCCGTAGGACGCGATTGCGACAATGATGCCGAGCCCCTTGAATTGCAGCACGAGATAGGGCACGAGGGCAATCACGCCAACGATCGCCACGAGCACGCCGAGCGTGGGGCTCGCGTATTTGCTGGCGAGAAAGTGCGGTTGTGAGACGAGCCGGTTCGCTTTCGCGTAACGCCAGATCGGCGGCAGGAGCCAGTAGGACAGGATGTAGGCAAGCGTCCCGTAAGACAGGATGTAATACACGGCCGCGCCCTTGCCGTAGGCGAAGCCGCTGCCGCCAAGGAAGGTGAACGTCGTGTAGATCTCGCCCGCCATCAGGAGAAAGACGAAAAGGGTGCCGAAACTGCGCCCGCCGACGGACCACTGCTCGAGGTTCATATTGTGTCCATGACGAGCGCGCAAGCCCAGCACGAGTGCTAGCGCAGTGAACGCGGCGATGATCGGCAGCGCGCTGTTCATAAGGAAACCTCCTCGGGGGGCACGGATGCGCCGGGTTGGCGATTGGCCGGATCGAGCCGGTAGACGACTGCCATGATGACGGCGGTCAGCACCACCCAGAAGACGATCCATGCAAGCGGAAGCGGCATTCCTAGGACGAGCGGTTCCACACGATTGACGAAGGGAATGCCGAGCAGTATGCCGATGAAGGGCAGCGCGGCGAGCAGCCGAAGGTTCATGACGTTCACTCCCTGGAAGACACGACGGACAACGGACTTCGTGCCACGACTCTATGCCCGATACCTTCGCGGCGTAAAGTAATCAAAAAACGGGTTTTCAAACTGGTTTTCAAAAGCGGGTCTTCAAGAAGCGGGCGCGAGCGCG
>JAXDQB010000282.1:0-4496 GCA_034668065.1 Paraburkholderia sp. | reverse complement strand
CGCGCATGTCGATTATCGAGAACATGCAGATGGGCGCTTATCTACGCACGGACAACGACGGCATCCAGAAGGACGTCGACCGCATGTTCGGCTACTTTCCGCGCCTAAAGGAGCGGGCCAAGCAGCTTGCCGGCACGCTTTCGGGCGGCGAGCAGCAGATGCTGGCAATGGCGCGCGCATTAATCAGCAAACCTAAGTTGTTGCTGCTCGACGAGCCGTCGATGGGGCTCTCGCCAATCATGGTGGAGAAGATCTTCGAGGTGGTTCGCGATATTTCGAAGGAGGGGCTGACCGTTTTGCTCGTGGAGCAGAATGCGCGGCTCGCGTTGCAAGCCGCCAATCGCGGCTACGTGATGGACTCCGGAACCATCACGATGTCGGGCAATGCCAAGGACATGCTCGACGATCCGAAGGTGCGCGCCGCCTATCTGGGCGAGTGACGCAACTAAGTCCGCGTCCGCAACACAATTGCGGGCGCGGGCTGGGGCCCGTCGTAGATGCATACGGGTCCTGAGCCAGGGGACGGCTCGAATTCTCTAAACCCGACCTTACAAGGGGATACAAGTAGTGAAACAATCGCTCATCGCTAACAGCGTTGCGGCGGCGCTCGCGCTCGTCGCTACCTCCAATCCGGCATTCGCCGACACCATCGTCAAAATAGGTCACGTCGCACCGGTTACCGGTAACTTGGCTCATCAAGGCAAGGACTGTGAAAACGGCGCTCGCCTGGCGGTCGAGGAAATCAACGCAAAGGGCCTCGTGATCGGTGGCCAGAAGGTCACACTTCAGCTCGACGCGCAAGACGATGCAGGGGATCCGCGCACCGCAACCCAGGCCGCGCAAAGGCTGGTCGACGACAAAGTCGTCGCCGTCGTCGGCCATGAAACATCGGGCACGTCGATTCCGGCCTCGAAAATTTACAGTGACGCGGGCATCGTGCAGATCTCGCCGGCCGCAACCAATCCGACCTACACGCTGCAAGGCTTTAAGACGACATACCGCGTCGTCGCAACCGATGCGCAGCAAGGTCCCGCGCTTGCGCGCTACGCGGCTAAGGGTCTTAAAGCGAAGACGGTCGCTGTGGTGGACGATGCGACGGCCTACGGTCAGGGGCTAGCGAACGAATTCGAGAAGACCGCCAAGTCGCTGGGCCTCAAAGTGGTGTCGCACGATGCGACGAACGACAAGGCTATCGATTTCCGCGCGATCCTGACGAAGATCAAGGGTGAGAACCCGGACGCGATCATGTTCGGCGGCATGGATGCCACGGGCGGTCCGTTTGCCAAGCAGGCAAGGCAGTTAGGCCTACGCGCGAAAATTCTGGCCGGCGACGGCGTATGCACGAGTTCGATTGCCACGCTTGCAGGCCAGGCGGCCGACAACATCTTCTGTTCGCAAGCGGGCAAGGGTCTTGATCAAATGCCGGGCGGCAAGGAATTTGAAGCCAAGTACGTCAAGCGCTTCAACCAGAAGATTCAGCTCTATTCGCCGTACACCTACGATGCGGTCCATATCATCGTTGATGCCATGAAGCGCGCGAACTCGACCGATCCGGCGAAGATTCTCGCCGCGATGCCAGCGACCGACTACAAAGGCATCATCGGCGAGACGAAGTTCGACGCGAATGGCGACCTCAAGCACGGCGCGATTTCGATATACCGCTATAAGGACGGCGAAAAGACGGTCATTGACGACGCGAAGATGGAATAAGCCGTTCTAAGTCAGCGGAACAAAAGAGCCGCATGCATCGGTGAACTGCACCCCAAAAGTTGGACATTGATTCAACCTTTGGGGTGTTTTTCATTGGCGCATGCGGCTCTTTTTTATGGAGCGTCCGGCC
This sequence comes from Paraburkholderia sp., assembly GCA_034668065.1. Taxonomy (GTDB): domain Bacteria; phylum Pseudomonadota; class Gammaproteobacteria; order Burkholderiales; family Burkholderiaceae; genus Trinickia. The sequence goes on along the minus strand of JAXDQB010000282.1, from coordinate 2,656 downwards.
GATGAGAAACGGGCGCTCATGCACGGCATGGGCGCAACCCATTCGCGTTGCTATGGCGATTACTGTCGCGTCGTCGACGCCAAAATTGTGTTCGAGCTCAAGACAGTCGACCAATGCGGCGCCCCGCGAAAGCCGGTGACAATCCATTCGATAAATCTGCGAACCCTACGGCTTCTTCGGGAACTGCACCATTTATTCGCACGGAGGGAAACCGTCGAGCACCCGCATGGCGAAACTTAGGCTCGCCTTCATCTGCTTCGATTAGCCTCCGGAAAACGACCATGCCTACTTCTATTAGATCTATATCGACTACCCGTAGCCCCGCTATCGATGAAGTCGAGAACCCGCCGGCAGAATTGAATCACGCGAGCGGCACCAAATCCACTGCTGCAGCAACGGCCTTTCCGGATCTCAAACAGCGCGCTAGCACGATCAGGTTGGGGGAGGGGCTTGCGGCGCCTGCGCCGGCGAGCGCCAAGCCGTCGCCGAGAGAAAAATGGCGCAAAGCTGGGCGCCAGATCATCCAAGAAAAGCGTGCATCCACGAGGGCGGGCGAGCGCCACGCAGTCATGACGGGGGTACGGCGCGGGTCGGTTATGTCCGCGGATGCCCCGATGGCCCCTGCCGATGATGGCATAAGGCTTGAGCAGTTGGGCTCGGCGTCCGCCGTCGATAGCGACGTTAGGACTGAGGCGTCAATCTCGGCGGACGGTGCCGATGACGAGGTCTCCCTGACGCTGCCGCCGCCGTGTAGCGGAAGTCTCACGCGAGGTTCCGATGGCCGGCTGCGCTGCGAAAATGACCACGGTGTGCAAGGCGTGCTAAACCTCATGCACGAGCTAAACCCAGAGGCTCTTGGGGAACTCCAGCTTCCGCCTGGCGATCTGCGCATCTCCATCGAATGGGACCAAGGCTTGATGGAGAAGATGGGGCAGTTCATGAACCTGGCCGGCGGCAACATCCTCTTGGCCACCGACCTCCTGCGCGATGCCATCGAGAAAGGCGATGAAGCATTTACTGCCTCGGCCCGTATTCCGGGTACGAAGCAGCACCCGAGTGAACTCCTGCGCAGCATCGGGCTGCGGGTCTCGGTGCCCGGACACGACGAGCTTGCGAGTACATTGCAGCGTACGCTCGAGCAAAATCCGTCCACCCCGGAGCACATGGCACGCCTCAAAAAGTTTCGCAACGACTTCGGGGCGTTCTCTCTCATCTCGCTGGCGAACAACAAGGATTTCAATCGGCAACTCGGGTACGCGCTAGGCGCAAGCCTTATTGGCACCGGCAGCATCGGAGGAGCGTTCGATTACGGCATCTGGAACGCGGCCAAGCGCGCCATGGGTGCCAAAGCGGCGGCGACGGGCGGACCGGCGCTGGATTCGACGACTCCCTTGTTTGCGGAGACATTCGATTCCATGGTTATCAAGCGCATGCTTGCCGTAATGAAGGGCGGCGAATTCCTGCCCGACAACTTCAGCGAAGCCTGGGGCGATGCGAAGAGCGCGATGTTCTCGGGCACCATTGCGGCGATTGGATCGGTGGCGAACAACTATGTGCGCGATCTTCTCAATCAATCCCGCGAGGCTGGGCACACTAACGCCGAAGTCATCAGCTTGCTTGTGGCCAAGCAGCTTACCAACTTGTTGGCCACATGGACCTCGGGCGCCATGGTGCCGTTGGAGCTGATGAACGACCGAAAGACGTTGACCGACGCAAAGCTGCAGCTTATTGATGACGGGGTTATTCGAAAGCCCGAAGTGGACGATGTTCACAAGCACTTCAGCGATTCCTCGCTCGAGACTTTGCGTGCCGCCCGCGGCACGGGATCAGCCGTGCGCTCGATGGCCATGGGCGGGGAGATCGCCTTTGTCATTGGTCTGGCGTTGTCGATCCTCGAGCAGAAGGGCATCATGCCCAGCTCTGTCGAGCAGCTCATCACCCTTATCTACTCGACGCCGACCGAGGTCATAAGCATGACGTCCAGCATGTTGGCCGAGAGGTACGTCGGCAAAAATGGCGGGAAGCCGGGTGCGCGCATCACCACCGATGCAGGCAAACAGAGCAGGATGCTTGCGCAGATTACCGGCTCGTCGCAGACGACGCGCAAGGATCTCGATCTCATCGCTCGGCCGGAGGGCGAGCGCAACGCGGCGCTCGGCCAGCTCGTGACGATGGCCCTCGGCACGGGCATGCACTACGTGGATAAGGCGGCAGGTCTGGGCCTGCAGTATGCGGGCATGGCAGCGGCCCCGGTAGCAGATGCCTTGGGCCCAGTGGTTGGCCCGGTGTTGCAGCCCGTGGGGCACGCAATTGCGGCCGGTGCTCAGGTGGTGGGCAATGAGGTCCTGAAGCCCGCGGGGCGTGCGGCGCTATACGCGGCCGGTGCCGTCCACGAAAATGCAGTAATGCCGGCAGGAAGGGCCGTCGCCGCAGCTGCCAACTTCGCGAGCCCTGTTCTGGATCCGGTGGGGCAGGGCTTTGTCACTGCGGCGGAAAGATCCGGTCAATATGTGGCGCTGCCGATTGCAAATGCGATTGCAGCGTCGGTGGATAGCGCGGCGCGCGCGCCCGGCGTAGTGGGCCAACTCGCCGCCGAACACGTGGTCAAGCCAGCCGTCTTCGGAATCGATTCGGCCGTCTCCCGAATCAGTTCCAG
>JAXDQB010000281.1:0-4139 GCA_034668065.1 Paraburkholderia sp. | reverse complement strand
CGTGCGCCAACGATGCGGCAATGGCAACGGCGCCGTATCGGCTCGGTCAGATTTCGATTTTCGTCCCGAGCTCGACGACTCGGTTGGCCGGAATTTTGAAGAAATCGGATGGCTTAGCTGCGTTCTGATGCATCCAGGCGAATACGCGCTCGCGCAGAATCGACATGCCGGGCAACTGCGTCGGCACCACGGTTTCGCGGGCGAGGAAGAACGACGTATCCATTAACTCGAAAGTCATGCTGTAACGAAGGCTGACCTCCGACAGAACAGCTTTCACGTCCGGCGTCTCGTTAAAACCGCAGAGCGCCTTGACGAGGTAAAGCCCGTCGCCAAGATCCTTGATCGTCACTCGCTCATCTTCCTCCACATACGGAATGTCACGCGTGACGAAGGTCATGAAGAGCGTGCGCTCGTGCAGCACTTTGTTGTGCTTCAGGTTGTGCAAGAGGCTCACCGGCACCAGTTCGTCGCTACCGGTCAGATAGATTGCAGTGCCCGACACGCGATGCGGTGGATGCGCGAGCAACCCCTGCAAAAACGGTGCGAGTGGGATACCGTCGGCCGCCGTGCGCTCCTTGACGAGCAAACGTCCCTTATACCAAGTCATGAGCAGGAAAAATAGCAGCGCACCGATTCCGAGCGGCAGCCACCCGCCTTCGGCCACCTTAAGCAGATTCGCACCGAAAAATGCGAGATCGACGATCATGAACGCGGTAACGATAAGCGCTACAAGCAGCTTGTTCCAGTTCCAAACCTTGACCATCACCACACCGGCCAAAACTGTCGTGATCACCATCGTCGTCGTCACGGCAATTCCATAGGCCGCGGCCAGATTGTCGGAGCTCTTGAAGCCGATCACGATCATGAGGATGACGATAAGCAGGATCCAGTTCACGACGGGCACATAAATCTGGCCGATCGCCAAGTCCGAGGTATGCAGAATCTTCATGCGCGGCACGTAGCCAAGCTGAATCGCCTGACTCGTCAACGAGTAGGCGCCCGAAATCACCGCCTGCGAGGCGATCACGGTAGCGACCGTCGACAGCACCACGAGCGGCAGCACAGCCCAATCGGGCGCCATCAGGAAGAACGGGTTCGTCAGCGCCGTGTGGTCCCGCATTAGCAAGGCGCCTTGTCCGAAGTAATTGAGGACGAGAGCAGGCATGACGAGGCAATACCATGCGATGCGAATCGGCTTCGCGCCAAAATGGCCCATGTCCGCGTAAAGCGCTTCCGCACCCGTCAGCACCAGAAAGACGGAGCCCAGCACCACGTAGGCCTGCAGCACGTGGCGTGACATGAACGACGCCGCGTAATACGGGTTGAGGGCAGCGATGACTCCCGGCTCCCGGGAGATATGAAACACGCCGAGTCCGGCGAGCGTGGCGAACCAGACGAGCATGATCGGCCCAAACAGCTTGCCGACGAGCGCGGTGCCGTGACGCTGAATCCAGAACAGCGCCACAAGAATGACCATGGTGATCGGCACGACGAGATGCGAAAGCTGCGGCGTCGCGACCTCAAGCCCCTCAACCGCCGAGACGACGGAAATGGCCGGCGTGATCACGGCATCGCCATAGAACATGCATGCGCCAAAAATGCCGAGCATCATCAGGACGGCCGAAAGACGGCTTTTTGTCGCAAAGGGCCGCAGCGAAAGCGCCATCAGCGCCAGCACGCCACCCTCGCCGTTATTGTCAGCGCGCATCACGAACAGCACGTACTTGATCGAGACCACGACCACGATCGCCCAGAAAAGCAGCGAGATCACGCCAAGAATGGAACTGTCCGTGAGCGGAATCCCGTGGGACTCGCTGAATGCCTCCTTAAGCGCATAAAGCGGACTGGTGCCGATGTCGCCGAATACCACCCCGATCGCGGCAACCGCAAGCGAAGGCAGAGAATGCTGCCGGTGGTTCACGTAGCCGATTTTTGTCATAGACGCGAGGGAGTGATGGCCAAAGGGCCGGAGCGAGCGCTATTCTAGCTGCGCCTGCGGGCCGCGCACATACGCAGACGTAGCCTCGGACGACTGCGCTCGTACACGCCGCGGGCGCGCGACGGTCAAGCCCGCCGAAATTTACATGCCGGAAGAAGATGAATCTTGCTTCGTTCCGCGCTTGATCCAAGCCCCGAGATTGTGCGGCCGCAAGGTATCCCACTCCTCGAACGGCTGATGGATCCAGGGGTTGCTCGGCAGATACTGGACAAAATAGTCCGGCTTCACCTGCGAGCAGCCTTTATACCAAAGCACCGCCGAACGCACGGCATCGACAGCCGGATAGCGTTCTTTCAAATGCTGCGTCACGCGCGCGAGCGTGACGCCGGAATCGACGAGATCGTCAACGAGCAGAACGTTGCCCGCAAGCTCACCGCGAGTCATCGTGATGTATTGGGCGATGTCGAGCTCACCCTGCAACATGCCGGCTGCTTCACGATAAGAACTCGTCGCGAGGATGGCGAGCGGCAGATCGTAGATTCGCGAGAGTTGATCGCCAACCCGCAGGCCGCCGCGCGCGAGACAGAGAATCCGGTCGAATGTCCACCCCGAATCGTGCACGGCAAGCGCCAGCAACTCGACTAATCGGTGGTATTCGTCCCAACTGACCCAGAGGTTCTTGTCGTCGTTACGCGGATCCGTCATGGCGATCATCGTCGTGCGCTGTCTCGCCTCCGTTACACCTTAAACGGATGGCGCAGCAAGATCGTCTCGTCGCGATCGGGACCGGTCGAGACCATATCGATCGGCACGCGCGCCACATCTTGCACGCGGGCCAAATACGCCTGCGCGTTCGCGGGCAGTTCACCCCACTGCGTAATGCCGATCGTGCTTTCCTTCCAACCTCCGAACGTCTCGTAGACAGGCTCACAACGCGCTACTTCTGATGCGCCGCGCGGCAGCAGATCCACATCCTTGCCGTCGAGCTTATAACCGACGCAAAGCTTCACCTCGTCCAGGCCGTCGAGCACGTCGAGCTTCGTGATGCAAAGCCCCGAAACGCCGTTGATCTGAATGGAGCGGCGCAGCGCAGCCGCATCGAGCCAGCCGGTGCGGCGCGGGCGGCCCGTGACGGAACCGAACTCCTTGCCGACATTCGCGAGTGTGACGCCAACGGCGTCCTGCCGCTTTGGATTGTCGGCGTCATAAAGCTCGCTCGGAAACGGACCCGCACCGACGCGTGTGCAATAGGCTTTCGTAATGCCGAGAATGTAATGAAGCTTCTGTGGACCGACACCCGCGCCGGCCGTCGCAGCGCCTGCCACACAGTTGCTCGATGTAACGAACGGATAAGTACCATGATCGATATCGAGCAGCGTACCCTGCGCGCCTTCGAACAACAGATTTTTGCCCGCCTCGTTCTCGTCATATAGACGGCGCGACACATCGGCGACCATCGGCCCGAGCTGCTCGGCATAACCGAGCATCGCATCGAGCGTTTGTTGAAAGTCGACGGCCGCCGCTCCCAGATACTGGGTGAGCACGAAGTTGTGGTAGTCCAAATTCTCGCGCAGCCGCTCGGCGAAAGCCTCCGGCTCGAACAGATCCTGCACGCGTAGCGCGCGCCGGCCGACCTTATCCTCGTAAGCAGGGCCGATGCCACGCCCGGTGGTACCGATCTTGCCCGCGCCGCGCCGCGCTTCGCGCGCCCGATCAATGGCGATGTGATACGGGAGAATCAGCGTGGCGGCTTCGGAAATGAAGAGGCGGCTACGCACGTCAAGACCTGCGGCTTCGAGCTCCCCGATCTCCTTGAACAACGCCTCCGGCGACAACACGACACCATTGCCGATATAGCAGGCCACGCCCGCGCGCATGATGCCCGACGGGATCAGGCGCAAGATGGTTTTCTTGCCGCCGATGATTAGGGTATGGCCGGCATTGTGACCGCCTTGGAACCGCACAACGCCTTGCGCGTGATCCGTCAGCCAGTCGACGATTTTGCCCTTGCCTTCATCCCCCCATTGAGTCCCGACTACGACGACGTTGCGTCCTGGGGCCGCTTTCACTGCACTGGCAGACATGTTGTTTCGTTAGCTGGTTAAAAACGTATTTTACCCATGTTCGTTGAAGCTTCCGAGGTTTTTCCCGAATTCCCCTTTTGCTTCAACAGCATGGACCATTCGCGCATTCGCGGGGG
>JAXDQB010000280.1:0-3069 GCA_034668065.1 Paraburkholderia sp. | reverse complement strand
GGGAGGGGCGGGAATGCGAGCGGCAATTTCGATTGTAGGCCGCGCCGCCGATAAGCAAAGGGCTCCGCATGTGCGGAGCCCTTTGTCGGGCAGACGAAGCCGCGGCTTTGCGGGCCGATCAGCTGTCGGACTTCGGTGCAACGTCGAAGTTGAAGTACTTTTTCTCGAGCATCTGGTACGTTCCGTCCTTCATCATGCCTTCGATGGCCTTGTCGATGTCGGCCTTCAGTTCCTTGTCGTTCTTGCGCAGACCAATGGCAGCGGAGCCACCCTTGATCTCCTTGCCGGCTCGCTCGAACCCGGCGCCGCGCGGCGTCTTCAGGAAGCCGAGATCGGCTTGCACTTTGTCCTGCAACGCGGCATCGAGGCGGCCGGATATGAGGTCTTGATAAACCTGATCCTGGTTCTGGTAAGAAACGACGATCACGCCCTTTGGCTCCCACTTCGTCTTAGCGTACGTTTCCTGAGTCGTGCCCTGTTCCACGCCGACACGCTTGCCTTTCAGCGATTCGGCCGTCGGATGCAGGCCGGAGCCCTTTTTCGCGACGAGCGCCGTAGGCGTATCGAAGAGGGGCTTCGAGAAGGCGACCTGCTCGGCCCGCTGCGGTGTAATGGTCATCGACGAAAGCACCCCGTCGAATTTCTTCGCCTTAAGCGCCGGAATCAAGCCGTCAAAGTCGTTTTCGACCCAAACGCATTTGGCGTTAAGGCGCTTGCAGATTTCCGTGCCAAGATCGATGTCAAAGCCGACGAGCTTGCCGTCGGGCGCTTTCGATTCGAACGGAGCATAACTCGCATCGACGCCGAAGCGGATCGTGGCCCAGTCTTTCGCTTGCGCGACACTTGCAGAAGCAGCGAGTGCTGCAATGGCTACGGCGGCAAATAGCTTTTTCACGTTGACTCCTCGGATCTGTTTATCAAACCCCCGTCGTGCTCATGCCGCGAGGGGGCCGGTGGTTATACGTCTGCCGGCATCGGCCGGTTTCGGCCGAAAGCGCGGCGCACAGAATACCAAGCCAAAATAATGGCGGCCTCAGTAGAACACCGGATGGCGCGCAAATGCAACGCCTTCCAAATATGGTTCGAATTGTTTTTCAAAAAATTGCTCGGGGATGGTATATGCAGCGCCGCTGCTGAGGAAGCGGGTTCTCGATGCGTTTAACTTTTCCCGATACAGTCGCATGGCCGATGGGCAACAAACCGGACCGCACGGCAATGGCACTGCACGAAAAACGCGAATCCGCGAGCGTTGAACGTTTTTGAAAGCCTTTCGTCGCCCGCGGAAAGGGAAAATCAAATACCCCCGATGCAGAGATACTTTATGACGACATATTCATCGATGCCGTAATGCGATCCCTCGCGGCCGACGCCCGATTGCTTGACTCCGCCGAACGGAGCGACTTCGGTCGAGATAATGCCGGTATTAATGCCGACGATCCCATACTCGAGCGCTTCGGCAACGCGCCAGACCCGGCCGATATCGCGGCTGTAGAAGTAGGCTGCCAAACCGAATTCGGTATCGTTGGCAAAACGGATTACTTCGTCATCCGAAGAAAATTTAAACAGCGGCGCGACGGGGCCGAAGGTCTCCTCTTTCGCGACGCGCATAGCTGGCGTCACGCCCGTTAGCACCGTCGGTTCGAAGAAGCTTTGGCCGAGCGCATGGCGTTTGCCTCCGATGGCGATGCGTGCGCCCTTCGCAAGTGCATCTTCGATGTGTGCCTCGACCTTGCGCACGGCCGCATCATTGATGAGCGGACCCTGCACGACCCCCGGCTCGGTGCCGTGCCCCACCTTGAGTTGCTCGACGGCACTGCGCAGTTTGTCGGCGAACGCGTCGTAGACGCGCTCGTGCACGTAGAAACGATTGGCGCAGACGCAGGTTTGGCCGCTGTTGCGGTATTTCGAGGCGACCGCGCCGAGAACGGCTGCATCAAGGTCGGCATCGTCGAACACGATAAAAGGCGCATTCCCGCCCAGCTCGAGCGACACTTTCTTGACGGTATCGGCGCATTGCGCCATGAGCAGCCGGCCCACCGCGGTCGATCCCGTGAACGAGAGCTTGCGCACGAGCGCATTGCCGGTCATCTCGGCGCCGATTTCCTTCGGCTCGCCCGTGACGATACTGAGCACGCCGGCCGGTACACCCGCGCGTTCGGCCAGCGCGGCGAGCGCAAGCGCGGAAAGCGGCGTCGCTTCGGCCGGTTTCACGACGATCGGGCAGCCTGCCGCAAGTGCCGGGGCAACCTTGCGCGTAATCATTGCCGCGGGGAAATTCCAGGGCGTGATCGCCGCGCATACGCCCACGGGCTCCTTGACGACGACGAAGCGTTTATCAGCGCTGGTGCTCGGAATCGTATCGCCATAAACGCGCTTGGCCTCTTCGCCGAACCATTCGAGAAAAGAAGCCGCATACTGAATTTCCCCTTTGGCCTCGGCAAGCGGCTTGCCTTGCTCCGCTGTCATGATCAGCGCGAGATCGTCGGCGTTTTCGAGCATCAGCTCGTACCATTTGCGCAGTATGGCGGCGCGTGCTTTTGCGGGCTGAGCGCGCCATGCGGGCCAAGCCGCGTTTGCCGCTTCGATGGCGCGGCGCGTTTCGGCTGCGCCCATTTTCGGCACGGTGGCAACGACTTGACCTGTTGCCGGGTTGCGCACGTCGAACGTCGCATTGTCTGCCGCGCCTTGCCATTCGCCTGCCAAAAACGCTTTCGTTCTGAGTAGTGAGCTGTCCTTCAGTTCTATCGATTCCAGGTTCTGCATATGAGCTCCATCAGAGAGGATCGGCAATATTCGAGAGCTTACGCCATTGCGCCGACGTTTTCCCTTTGCGGACACCCCGGCTACAACCACCGTATCGAAAAAAGCATGATGAACGGCGTCTTTTCACTTCCGATAGCACCTATATTGATTGCATCGCCCGCGGTGCCGGCGGCACCTTGTTCTCCCGCCGCGCGGGTCTTCTTCGATGACCGCCACTGTCCCCCCTCTGTCTCAAACCACCTTCGCCGAATACGAAGAACTTATGGCGATTCTCGATGCGGCCAGTCCGCGCATGGGCATCAGAGT
>JAXDQB010000279.1:0-3590 GCA_034668065.1 Paraburkholderia sp. | reverse complement strand
ATCGTTGGCCGAAACGGATCGCTGAACCTAAGCTGTTCGGCACTGGTGGTCGCGGATGCTGGTTGAGCCTGCGTGTTTTTGCACGGTTATCGGCCATGCTGGCGCCTCTTCGCGAGCGAGCGGCCGCCCGCCCGCGGCCCCCAACCGCAGAAGGGCGTCGATCTGGCCGTATCGGTTTCGACATTCTTCGCCATCCGCACGTACAGTTTCTGTCGATGTTGGTCCGCGACGGGACAGCGGCGATTTTGCCGCATGACAGCTGCTGAATCAGCACTGCCCGGCGCAACCCACGGAGTCGCAAGATGCGTATCAAGAAGATCCCAACCACCGTCGTTACCGGCTTCCTCGGCGCGGGAAAGACGACCCTCGTCAACCACATTTTCGACCGCACGCGGCCGATGCCGATCGGCATCGTGGTCAACGAGTTCGGCGAAGTCGGTATTGACGGGCAACTGATCGTCGCCGACGAGGAAGCGGTCATCGAAATCAACAACGGCTGCGTGTGCTGCACGGTCCGCAGCGACCTCGTCGAGAGCGTGCTGCAACTGCTGGCGCGCTACGGCGACAAACTCGAGCGGCTGATCGTCGAAACTTCTGGTCTCGCGGATCCCGCGCCGGTCTTGCAGACGTTCCTCGCCGATCCCGATGTACGCGCGCGCGTCGAACTTGAATCGGTCATCGCGGTCGTCGACGCACGGCACGCACACGGCCAGCTGAGCGACGCCATCGCCCGCGAGCAGATCGTGTTCGCCGACCGCATCGTGATCAACAAGACGGATCTCGTCGCACCGTCCGCCCTCGCCGCGCTCGAATCGAGCATCCGCGCTCTGAATCCGACTGCGACGCTCGACTTCGTGTTGCGCTCCGCCGTCGCGATCGACACGCTGCTCGGCCAACGCAGCTTTTCGATCGACAACCTGCTTGCCGTCGAGCCCGGCCTGCTCACCGAAAGCGGACACGACCACGAGCACGACACGTCCATCTCCTCGTGTGCGTTCGTCGTGCCGGGCGAGCTCGACCCGATGCGCTTTAACCGCTGGGTCAACCAGCTCGTTGAGGCCCAAGGACAGACCCTCCTGAGGACGAAGGGCGTACTCAGTGTCCGCGGTGAAGCGAGACGCCTGTATTTTCACAGCGTGCACATGCTGACGGAGTCGAGCTTCGGCAAACCCTGGCGCAGTGACGAGACGCGCGAAAGCAAGTTTGTCGCGATCGGCCGTGACCTGGACGCCGCCTCGCTGCGCGCCGGGCTAGCTGAGTGCGTCGTAATGGAGACAACCGCCGCCGCCTGATCGAACGCACGCATCAGCCAGAGTCAGAACCGACTGTTAATGCCGCACCGCGGCCTGAAGCAAAAACTGCTCTCGTCATCGCATTGATTAGCCTACATTGTTGCTTATCGGAGAGAACCTTGAAGCTAGCACACAGCCTTGGGGGCGTTGAGAATCTCGGCCCCGTGAATCTGGACACGCGCGTCTTTGCGCAGCCGTGGGAAAAGCGGATTTTTGGCATTCACGCGACCATGATGGCCGAGAGCCCCCATTTGTCAAATGCGCGGCATGCCTATCCCGTGAAGGAGCTGCCCACCGCGTTCAAGCACTATTGGACCTGGGCTCACCTGCGCGCCGGCGCGGAAGACATGAACCCGTTCGACTACTTCAAGTTCCGCTATTACGAGAAGTGGCTCGGGGGCATTGCGCAGTTCTTTGTCGATGCAGGCTATATCACCGCTAAAGAGTTGGAAGAGAAGGCGGCCCTCTATCGTTCGAATCCTGACGCAGCCTTGCCTGATCGACCGAATCCCGCGCTCAGCAAGCAGATCGACACCTATTTGCGCACGGGCGACTCACCCCGCCACGAGCTAATGGGCGCGCCACGGTTCGCCGTCGGAGACAGCGTGCGCGTGGCAGACCCCATGCATGTCGATCACTCGCGGCTTCCCGGCTTTTTGCGCAACAAGACCGGCAGGGTGGAAGTCGTCTATCCCGACGCGTACTCCTACTTCGTTTCGACGGGGGATGGCATCGGCGAGCCGATGCCCGTCTACAGCATTGCATTCGACGCAGCTGATATCTGGGGGCCGGTCAAGAGCGAGCCCAACACAACCATCTGCGCAGACCTGTTCGAAGCCTATGTTCAATCGGCCAAGTGAGTCGAAGAAAAGAAGCAAATGACTAATCTTTTTGAATATCCCGAAGATCGCGAAGCGTCCAGTGGTGCAAAAGTTCGTGCGCTCGAGGCTCTATTGATTGAAAAAGGCGTAATCGGCAGCGACTCCGTCGATACGGCGTTGCGTCATTTCGAAACCGTCGCAGGTCCGCTTAACGGCGCGAAGATCGTCGCGCGGGCATGGGTTGATCCCGAGTACAAGAAGCGTCTACTCGCCAACACGCCTGCGGCCATCGCCGAGCTGAATTTGCCGATCGGCGCGGGCGGGGCCGAAGGCGAGCACATGGGCGCCGTGGCCAACTGCGACAACGTCCATAACCTCATCATCTGCACGCTCTGCTCATGCTACCCATGGCCTGTGCTCGGCCTGCCGCCTTACTGGTACAAGGACCCAGTGTTTCGCGCGCGCGGCGTGCGCGAGCCGCGCGCCGTGTTGCGCGAATTTGGCGTGGACGTGCCCGAGTGGAAGCAGGTCAAGGTATGGGATAGCAGCGCGCAGATCCGCTGGTTCGTGGTACCGCAACGGCCGGCCAACACCGACGGCATGAGTGAAGAGGAACTGGCCGCACTGGTGACGCCCGAGTCGATGATGGGTGTGGCGCTCGCGGTCGCGCCGCTGAATCCAGCTGCATAAGGGTCCTTCATGTTCACGAGCTTCGAGGAATTCGCCACAGCATCGATGGTCGGCAGCCCCGACTCCCCGCCGCGCCACAACGGCAAGCTATTTTTTACCAATCGTTGGGAGCGTGACGTCTTCGGGCTCGCTCTTTCGCTTTCAAAAGTTGGGTGCTTCGACTGGGAAGACTTCCGCCAGTGCCTGATCGCCTCCATCGGAAGATGGGAAACCGGGGCAGCAGAGTGTGCCAATCAACGCCGCTGGGATTACTACGAGCGGTTTCTCGAAGCTTTGCTGAGCGTGATCGAGTCGAGCGGCACGCTCTCCGCGGCCGAACTCGAGCGCGTGCTGGCCGTCCGCCGAGCTGCATCCGCTATCGCCTGCTGATCCGCACGCCGTGAACGCGCAGCACGAGACGCCCCGTCATGATCCGTCTGCGCGGCGCGTTCATGCGATGTGGTGTTGCGTTGAGTCTAGGCGGTCTGGACTGCGACAACGAGTAAGGAATGTCTTCATGCAGCCATCTTTGAGACGGACAAAGGAAAGTTAATGCCGGCGTGCGTTTTAATTCTTGGCGTACAGTGACGAATCAGCGAACCCGTCGGCCGTCAGTACGTGCCCGACCAAAATGAGGGCAGTGCGTTCAATGTCGGTCTGCTGCACTTTGTCGACAATATCGGCGAGGGTGCCTGTCACCGTTTGCTCGTCTGGCCAGGTGGCTCGGTAAATCACAGCGATGGGGCAATCGGCGCCGTAATGCGGGAGTATCTCGTCCACAATGCGCGACAAATGCCGGACGCCAAGG
>JAXDQB010000278.1:0-11730 GCA_034668065.1 Paraburkholderia sp. | reverse complement strand
AACTCCACCAGGCAAGCACGAGGTCCGTCAACAATCTCATTTATGCGACTACGGCATGCGGAGTCTTGCATAGTCCTGCGAGCCATGCAGGCCAGACTCGTCTAGCGCACACCGGACCCGCCGGAAGCTTGTCACGCGCATACCCTGAAGCGCCGTGAAACGCCGCGCAGCCCGAAACTCACGGAGACCAGATATGTCGGCTTCGCCGTCATCGCCCGCGGTAGTGTCCCCTTCCCCCTCCGATCCGGCTAGCGCGTCGAGCCGCGCACGCATCGTTTTTGCCAGCTTCATCGGCACGGCTATCGAGTTCTACGATTTCTACGTCTATGCCACGGCGGCGGCGCTCGTCATCGGGCCCGTGTTCTTTCCGCACAGCTCGACGACCGCGCAAGCGCTCTCAGCATTCGTCACGTTCGGCCTCGCCTTCATCGCGCGGCCGATCGGCTCGTTACTGTTTGGCCATTTCGGCGACCGCATCGGCCGCAAGTCGACGCTCGTCGCCTCACTGCTCGTAATGGGAATCTCAACGACGCTGATCGGCTTCGTGCCCGGCTACGACACCATCGGCGGCCTCGCGCCCGTGCTGCTTTGCATCTTGCGGCTCGGGCAAGGCATCGGGCTTGGCGGCGAGTGGGGAGGCGCCGCGCTGCTCGCCACGGAGTACGCGCCGCCCGGGCGCCGCGGATGGTTCGGAATGTTCCCGCAACTCGGCCCCTCGGTGGGCTTTCTCGCCGCGAACGGCCTGTTTTTTGGGCTTGCGCTCACGCTCTCCGACGAGCAGTTCCGCAACTGGGGCTGGCGCGTACCGTTCATTCTGAGCGCGGTACTCGTCGCGTTCGGACTCTACGTGCGGTTAAAGATTGCGGAGACACCCGCATTCAAGGCGGCCATCGAAAGGCGCGAGCGCGTACGAGTGCCGCTCGTCTCGCTTTTTGCGTACCACGGCTGGCCGACGCTGCTCGGTGCGCTCGCGATGGTGGTCTGCTACACGCTCTTCTATATCTCGACGGTCTTCACGCTCTCATACGGTGTATCAACGCTGCACTTCTCGCGACAAGGCTTTCTTGGAATGCTTTGCTTCGCCGTCCTGTTCATGGCGCTCGCGACACCGCTTTCGGCTTGGGCGAGCGACCGGTTTGGCCGCCGCCCGGTGCTGATCGCAGGCACCGTGGCGGCGATCGCGTCCGGCTTTTCGATGGCGCCGCTCGTTGGCAGTGGTTCGACCGTGCTCGTCACCCTCTTTCTTACGATCGAGCTGTTCCTGATGGGTGTCACGTTCGCCCCCATGGGCGCGCTACTTCCTGAGCTTTTCCCTACACGCGTGCGTTACACGGGGGCCGGTGTGGCATACAACCTCGGCGGCATTCTCGGCGCTTCGGTCGCGCCCTACATCGCGCAGATGCTCGCCGCGCGGGGCGGCATTGCATGGGTGGGCGGGTATGTGTCCGCCGCGGCCGTTGTGAGCCTTGTCGCCGTTATCCTCATGCGGGAGACACGCGACGTTTCATTGTCGTGACATGCCGCAACGGAAAAGTCGAGCAGTTTGTCGCGGCGACGCATCGCAGCGAATAGCCGCATTGGGGCCGCTATAATCGCCAGTTTGGTCATCTGACAATCATGTTCAGCCCAACTCTCGTCCGCACTTCCGGCGTCTCGCGGCGCGCGCGGCAACTGTGGAGTCGATACGGCATCTTTTGGCTCGGTGCGATCGCCGTCGGCCTCGTCGCAGTCTTGTATGCCCGCCTGATCGACTGGGGCTATGACGCTTTTCGTGCCATGGAGCATCGTCACGCATGGCTGCCCCTTATCGTCACACCGGCAGTCGGCGCCGCTTGCGTTTGGCTCACGCGCAGTTTCTTCCGCGGCGCCGAAGGCAGCGGCATTCCGCAAGTGATCGCCACACTCGAAGAAGGTACCGCTCAGCTTGGCCCTCGCATGCTCTCGCTGCGGCTGCTCCTTGGGAAGATCGCCGTTTCATTCCTCGGCATCGTCGGCGGATTCACAATCGGTCGCGAAGGGCCGACCGTGCAAGTCGGCGCAGCATTGATGTTTAATTTGCGGCGTTTGTACCCGCGCTCGACCACCCTGCTCGAACGGCAACTGGTGCTCGCCGGCGCGGCCGCCGGACTATCGGCCGCCTTCAACACGCCGCTCGCGGGCGTCGTTTTTGCCATCGAAGAGTTGACGCGCAGCTTCGAAGCACGCACGAGCGGCGTGCTCATCACGGCGATCATTGTCGCGGGCGTGATCGCGCTTGGCCTCAATGGCAATTACACGTACTTCGGCACAATTCAGATTGCCTCGCATTTTCCCGATCTGCTCGCGGTTGCCGCCGTGGTCACCGCGCTGGTGACAGGTCTGGCGGGCGGCTTCTTTACCTGGCTGCTGCTGCATACCTCACGCTGGCAACCCGCCGCGCTCGCTCGCCTGCATCGCGAGCGCCCGGTCGTATTCGGCGCACTGTGCGGACTCGTCGTAGCGATTATCGGCGTAGCGAGCGGCGGCCACACGTTCGGCAGTGGTTACGCCGAAGCCCGCGGGCTGCTTGACGGGCGCGAGCACCTCTCGATGCTCTACCCGTTCCTTAAAATGGTTTCGATGGTTGGCTCGTATCTGCCGGGGATTCCGGGCGGCATTTTCGCACCGTCATTGTCGATCGGTGCGGGTTTCGGCAACCTGCTTCACATCGTATTCGGCAGCATGCAGTTGCCGATTTTGATCGCGCTTGCGATGGTCGGTTATCTGGCCGCGGTGACACAATCGCCGATCACCTCGTTCGTGATCGTGATGGAAATGATCGACGGGCACGCACTCGTGATTTCGCTGATGGCAACGGCGCTAATCGCGAGCCGCGTATCGCGACTGTTCGCCCCACCCCTTTACGAGGCGCTTGCCCAACGTTACCTAACGCCTCGGGCAGAGGCTGCGCCGGCGGCCGGTTCGCCGCAAACGCTCGAGCCGCTCTTCGAAGACGAACCCGAGCGCAATGCGCGGCAAGCCGGCACGCCGGACCGATGATCAGGTCTCCTGATCAATAGATGAATACTGCGTGATGGTAGTGCCCCGGCAAAACGATGCAGCCGGCCAGCAGGAACGTCGCGATGGCGACAGCAAGGAGGGATTTCGTCATCTTGGTCCCGCCTCCCTCACGCCCAGTGCCCAGGAATCCACTCCCAATGCGGACCACGCGGCGCCCAATGGCCCCCCACCCAGCGATGCCCGACGCGTTCGATCTCCCAGTGGCCACGCTCCCAGACATAGCGTCCTTGCTCCCAGCCCCAGTGACCGCGATCCCACACATAGCCCGCCCGCGGTCCGGGAACGCCTTCGTAGCGCACGGGAGGCGGTGCGTCAGGCGCGAGCACCACTACATCGGCAGCCGACGCCGAGGCAACGACTGCCACGCATCCCGCGGCAGCCAGCGCGAGTCGAATGACGAGCGAACGAACAGATACTTTCATAACAACCTCTTCTTGAAGGAATTGCTTCTCAGCGGATGACATTCCTATAATGCGCGAGACCTCGGCTGCGTCGACAACAAGCGCATTACGGGGAGGCCGAAAGTGCAACCAATTATTTTGTGCGCGGCCGACGGCCGACGGCCGACGGCTGGGGGGAGTCCACCCGGCGATAGGTGGGGTGGAGAAAAGACGAGAAGGAATGCGCGAGCGAGGACGTGAGCCTCGCCGGCGCGCATGGTCACGCTTGAGGAATTTCGATCTTGACCTCAAGGACCTCGAGGTTATCCTGACGCTCGAGGCTCACGCGGATGTCGTCGTTGGACACTTTGATGTACTTCGAGATGACGGCAACGAGCTCGCGCTGCAGCGCCGGCAAGTAATCGGCCGGCGGATGCCCGCCCGCACGCTCGTGCGCAATGATGAGCTGCAGGCGCTCCTTGGCAACTGCGGCAGACCTTTTCTTCTCGCCTAGCAAAAACGAAAGAATCGACATGACGTGCCTCCCCCTTACCGAGTGCCGAAGAGGCGCTGCAAGATGCCCGGCTTCTGATAATCGGTAAAGCGCAACGCCGTGTCCTCGCCGAGAAAGCGCGAAACGACGTCCTTGTAGGCTTCTGCGACATCGGTGCCGTCCATGTGCACGGCGGGCAGGCCTTGATTCGACGCATGCAGGACTGCTTCGGACTCCGGCACGACCCCGATCAATTCGATGCGCAGGATTTCCTGGATGTCGGAAAGCGAAAGCATCTCTCCTTCGCTGACACGCTTCGGGTTGTACCGCGTGATGAGCAAATGCTCCTTGATCGGCTCCTTGCCTTCGATGGCGCGCTTCGTCTTTGACGACAGAATGCCGAGAATCCGATCGGAATCTCTCACCGACGACACCTCAGGGTTCGTGACGACAAGCGCTTCGTCGGCGAAGTGCATCGCGAGCAGCGCGCCTGACTCAATGCCGGCCGGCGAATCGCAAACGATGTACTCGAATCCCATGCCGGCGAGATCGGTGATGACTTTTTCGACGCCCTCCGCGGTTAGCGCATCCTTGTCCCGCGTTTGCGAGGCCGGAAGGATGTAGAGGTTCTCGCACTTCTTGTCCTTGATGAGCGCCTGATTGAGATTAGCCTCGCCCTGGATCACGTTGATGAAGTCATAGACAACGCGACGCTCGCAGCCCAAGATCAAATCGAGATTGCGCAGACCGACATCGAAATCGATCACGGCCGTCTTATGGCCTCTCAACGCCAACCCCGACGCGAAGCTTGCGCTCGTGGTGGTTTTGCCCACGCCGCCCTTGCCCGAAGTCACCACAACGATTTTTGCCATTTTCCCCTTACCCTGTGTTCGTCAAAAGAGGTTCGATGAGGCTCGCGCGGCGGCGCATTCGCGCTCGTCCTAAGTGAGCCGCAACGGTTCGATGATCAATTTTTCGTCGACAAGCCTGATCTGCATCGACTTGCCGACCACGTCGGCCGGCAGCGGATTTTCAGTCGTCCTATAGATGCCGGCAATTGAGATCAGTTCCGGTTCGAGACACGTGCAAAAGATGCGCGCGTCGTGATTCCCATGCACACCGGCAAGCGCGCGCCCGCGCAGCGGTGCGTAAATATGGATGTTGCCTTCCGCGATGACTTCCGCACCGTAGCTCACGAGCCCGAGCACGATGAGATCGCCCTTCGCGTATACCTGCTGGCCTGAACGCAGCGGCTTGTCGATGACGCGCGTCTGCGCGCCTGCGGCCGGCCTTTCCGGAACATCGGCCGCGAGTTTCGACTGAGAGACAGGCTCCACCAAATCCGATTGCTCACTCTGTGTTGGTTGCTCCGTCTGCTCCGGCTTTGGCGCACTCGCCCGCCGGTCGCGCGCTTCGAGCAGCGGCAATCCCGAATCGGCCGCCCAGCCCGTCTGATGAGGCGCGGCGACGACGCCGAGGGTACGCATGCGCACGCTGTCGAGCAGGCTTGCGATGTCGGCAAGCGGAACACGGTCGTTCTCTCCGAGACGGCGCACGTCGATTGCGACGACATCGCCCGAGAAAAATTCGGGAGTCGCTTCGAAGCGACGCGTGAGCTCGCTTTTTAACGCATGCAGATCGGTCGTCTTGACTACGAACAAGAGAGTGTCGACGGAGCCGCTGCGTAGTTCGAAGAATGGCGATTTATTCAGCGACATGGCGTTGACGCAAAAAATTTTGGCTATTTTACAGGCGTCCGCGCGCCGGACGAGAATTTTTGCAAAGGGGATGAACCGGGGCCAGGCAAGCCGCCGCTTGCAGCCTGCGGGTGCCTGCAGCGCGCGCAACCGAATGCGACGACCCGGGTCTACGCGCAGGCAGCGCGCATCGGAGGCGGGCCAGCCGTTTCCCCGTTCAGCGCCTGACGTGCCGAACGAGCTGCGTCCCCCATTCGTCGCGTGCGCGAGAAATACACGCGTGCTCGCCTGTCGGACCGAATCCGAGCCGCTCATAAAAGCGCATAGCGTTAAGATTCGCGTCCGTCACCCACGCATTGACTTCGGTTGCACCGTGCTCGGCAAGCCACTCGCTCGCCGTATTGACGAGCAGCTCGCCGCCGCGTAAATGGCGTACCGCCGGCGCGACCCACAACGCGCAAACAAAGGCCTTGCGCTCCTCGTCAAAGTACGCGGCAACGAGGCCCGCGGGATGCCCTTCGGTATAAAGGATGAACGACGTAGACACGTTCGAGGCCGCATGGCGCGTGGCCATGGCGTCGAATGTTTCGATCCGCTCGTCAAGCGCTTCCTCCAGCGTCTCCTCGAACGCGTACGGCGACTCGCGCAGCGCGGCCGTACGCAACTCGCGAAGCGTTGCGCCCTGGTCTGAGGCAATACGTCGGACAGTCAGCGATGAACTCATGAGGCTCCGTATTGGTGCAAGAGAAGCTGATGCGTAGCTTCGTCCTAACGGGCGAGCGAGTCAAATTGTGTTTAGAACGCATGGCTCGGCATCTGGCCGGCCATGCATGCGCGCGCGAGGCGTCCGCTCGCCCCCACGAAGCGAAAGCATATCGAAAGAAACCGCCCTGGTGGGACGGCTTGAGAGGCGGGTTATTTACGGAAGGAGAGCTTGCGCGGCGCCAATGCTGCTCGCGCCGCACCGGGAGGGAGGCTACACGTTAGCGCGGCCGATGCAAGGCAGTGCGCTGCCAAAGGAGGTACTGGGCGCAACCGCGTCCCGAGCGTCACGCCGTGCGAGCGGGAGGCGTCTTCGACGGATTCGGCCGATCAGCGCGTAGCGCCCGCCTGACGCAACGCGTCCGCAGCCTGAGTATTGCCCTGCGCCTGCGCCAATTGCAACAGCGACTGACCGCGCCCGTCGACATGATTGGGGTTTGCGCCGTGCTTGACGAGAATCGGCACGACATCCGTGCGACTGAACAGCGTGGCGAAATCGAGTGCCGTCTCGCCGGCATTGTTCGTCTGGTCGATCGGACATTGCGTATCGATGAGACGCCGCGCGATCGCCGATTCGCCTTTGAAAAGGACGCCCATTAGAGCGGTGTTGCCGTGGCGGTCCCCGAGGCAGGGATTCGCACCGGCTGAAAGCAGAAAATCGAGCGCGGCCGGCCGGCCATCGTAGGCCGCGAGGATAACAGCGGTATAGCCATGGCTATCCGTTGCGTCGATTGGGTAGCCTGCATCGAGCAGTGCGCGCAGGATATCGATGCGGCCGACTCGCGCCGCGTCGAACCAATCGCCGTCGTAGTGGCGCAATGTTGCCTGATCGGCTTTTGTATAAGCCGGCTTGTCCGGCAGGTGCACGCAGCCCGCAATTGAAGCTACTGCGAGACCTGCCGCGGCCAACCGCATCGTGCGCAAAAAGAAGCTAAATCGCATAGTCGTTTCCGATGCAGATGCACGGTGTGAAACAGGCACACGGCGGACGGCACCGGCCGCCCGCACCTCAGTCCCGTCCGTTGACGATCAGTTCTCGCTCAACTTCGCAGCAAGCGACTGCACTTGCTGCACGTTCGCGTGAATCGCTTGCGTGAGACGTGTACCGTAGTCGGCATCGGCCTTGTAGAAGTACGACAGCATCGTGTACTTGTTGTGGTCGTTGGTAACGCGACCGAGGTCGCCGGCCAACGCCGTGACCAGGTCGGCCTTACCTTGTGCCGACAAGCTACGGTAGTAGTCGCCTGCCTGACTGAACAACATCTTCTTGTGGATGGCTTCTTGCTGCGTCGTCCCGTTAAGCTGCATCCTCGAATACTTGTACTGAGGATCCTGCGCGAGCTCGTGCATCGTCGACGGCTCATAGTTGACCTCGCCCTTGCGGTCACCCATGTTCATCGTGCCATCCTGATTGTTGTTCACGACAGGAACGAGCGGCCGGTTGATCGGCAAGTCCATGTAGTTCGCGCCGAGGCGGTACATCTGCGTATCGGCATACGCGAACAGACGGTCCTGCAGCATGCGGTCTTCCGACGCCTCAATCCCCGGAACCAGCCGCGACGGCGCGAACGCCGACTCCTCGGTCGAATCAAAGTAATTGTCGGGCACACGGTTCAACGTCATCGTGCCGACCTTGCGCTCGGGCACGCCTTCCCACACCTTCGTGTCATCCAACGCGTCGTAGTCGAACTTGTTCAGGTCCGCCGGCGTCAACACCTGGATGTAGAGATCCCACTTCGGATCGTTGCCGGCCTTCAGCGCGCCGTAAAGATCATTCGTCATCATGTTCCAGTCGTGCCCGATCGAGGTCGGGATATCCTGCGGCCGAATGCCGTGGACACCCTGTTCGCTCTTCCAGTGGAACTTTACGTAGTGCACTTCGCCCTGCGCATTGACGAACTTGAAGGCATGGACGCCGAAACCGTCCATATGGCGATAGGAATCCGGCATGCCCTCATCCGTGTAGAGCATCGTGAGCATGTTCGTCGCCTCGGGCGTGTTCGCGAAGAAGTCGAACGCCAGGTTCGGATCGCCCACGCCGGTCACCGCGCTCGGCTTGTTGGCATGCACGAAGTCAGGGAACTTGATGCCGTCGCGGATGAAGAAGACGGGCCAGTTGATGCCGACGATGTCCCAGTTGCCTTGCTGCGTGTAGAACTTCACCGCAAAACCGCGCGGGTCGCGCGCCTGCTCGGGCGATCCGCGATAGCCCATCACGGTGGAAAAGCGCACGAACACCGGCGTCTTGGTGCCAGGCGTAAAGACCTTCGCTTTTGTCAGGTCGGAGATGTCAACGGACGGAACGAACTCACCGAACGCGCCCGTGCCGCGCGCGTGAACCACGCGCTCCGGAATGCGCTCGCGATCAAAGCGTTGCAGCTTCTCGATCAGGGCCGAATCCTGCAACAGCACGGGCCCTGCGGGGCCGGCCGTTTGCGAATTCTCGTTGTCGCCCACGGGCGCGCCCGTGTCGCGCGTCATGGGCGCTGCGTATAGCGGCGAAGCAACGGCCAGCGATACGGCGACCGACAAAGCTGCCTTTTTTAGCGACGCATAACGTTTATTGATCGCTATTACAGTCTTGCTTTCACTTTTATTCATTTTTGCACCAATTTCTATCATCGGGATTAGCCACCGCAAAACGGCGCCTTCTATTAATTAAAAGCCATCTTAACGAATGTCACCAATGGAAAATAAACATCGCGGCGATAGCTTGCGCCAGAAATCAATTCATGTCGGCACAAACGAATCTGTTAGGCCGCTGCTGCGCCGAACCTATGACGGACGGCGATCTCCAGGGGATTGCCGCGACGTCTTCGCGAAAAAAACCCCGCCGGGGCGGGGAAAAAGAGGGTAAAGAACCGAATAGGTCATTTCCAGTCCAACTTCAATCTACATCGGGAGAACTTATCGGTCAATAACCGCGACGTGCAATGGCCGATTTCAGCCTCTCTTTGGCAGATATCATATGGTCCTTTGCTTTTCGTCCTTCGTGCTTTGATAGTTATTTTGAATGAGCAATAAACACGGCTCGGACTGGGGGGAGCCAAAGGCGAGCCTCCTCATTGGCCCGCGTCTGACCGATGCTGCTTGAGTCTTGGCACGGAGCACTTTTTTGGTCATGCTGGCGCAGAGGATCGAGGAGGAGCTGACGACTCGGCATTCTGGCTCTGCACTCAATCAGTGCAGCATGTACGCGCGCGGCATGAGCGTGCGTGAGATTCAGGGCCATTTATTGGAGCTGTACGGGCTGCAGGTGTCGCCAGACCTGATTTTTACGGTCACCGAAGAGGTGCTGGCAGAGGTCGAGCAATGGCAGCAACGGCGGCTCGAGGCAATGTATCCAATCGTGTATTTCGACGTGCTGCGGCTAAAGATTCAACGCGACGAAGGCACGGTCAAGAACAAGGCGGTCTACCTGGCGCTGGGTATCCGCGCCGACGGTCGCAAGGAAGTGCTGGACTTGTGGATCGAGCAAACCGAAATCGCTAAATTCTGGCTTAAGGTCTTCAACGAACTGAAGAACCGCCGCTTGCACGACACTCTGATCGCCGCACTAGAAAAGCAACGTGTTTGCCGTCGGCGACTGCGCCGAATATGAGCAAGGAGTGTTGCCCTTTGCATGCCCACAACGGGAGCTAAAAGCATCGCGGCCACCCTAGCGGCACTCATACGCCTGCCGGTGGCCGTGAAATGGCCTGCATGCCCTGTCGTGGCGCACCTGCCGAAAGAAACTATCGAAGCCGTCTGGGACGCGGAAGTCGCCGAAGACGTCGTCCGGTTGCTGGCGCGCAATACGGAGGGCGCAATGACGGGCTTTATCGCAACGGGTCGTTGCCGCGCAACGCGCAGCGCTTATCCGGCAGCTGTTAGCTCAATGAGGTCGCAAAGCGGTGCATCTTTAATTTTCCTTTCGTGCGGACATGTCGGTTGCTGCGACATCGCCGAAGCCGATGGTTTGCGATGGTTCGATGGCGAGGCGATCCGCTCGGCGCGATCATAGGGCATTCAAGTGCAGCAAGCGCAGATACCGCGATGTCGGAACCCATACGAGCCGGCGTTCTCTTTCGGATCACCGCGACCGGTCACAAGCATAGGCGAACCGGTGTGGATGCGCTCACTGGCATACCCGCACTTCGGGCATGTAACCGGATCATCGCGATCACTCAGGCGGCGCATCGCTTCGAAAATGCCGCAAGTCTCGCATTGGTAGTCATAGAGTGGCATGCTATTCCTGTCTATTCACTCAACTTACTTCCGTCAGCGCCGGCTCTTTCGTCCATTGGCCTGGTGGCGTGCATACCTCGCGGCCCTGAGGCTTGAAAGGCGCCTGTCGGCGCCTTTCAAGCAGTCTAAAGTCCTACGAGGTATAGAGTACGGGGTTAGAACCGATGGCGAATGCCAACTCCCGCGACCACCTGCTCGTTACCAGACGCCTGCGTCATGTTGTAGATGCCAGCGTTAAACGCCTGGATGCCATTGCCGCCGCTGACTTTCTGATAAGCCCCCGTTGCGTATATCTCAGTGCTACGCGAAAGCAGGTAATCGGCCTGAAGCGTAATCTGGTTCCAATGCGGTGTGGCGCCTCTGGTCTTGACCAGCGTCGTGGCGCCTGCAGGCCCAGCGGTCCCTCCGGAAAACGAAGCCATGGTGTACGTGTAGGCCGCACCGAGGGAAAAATCGGGCCGCACGAAATAGCGACCGTTGATCTCGAAGTTGTCGAACTTCAAGGAGCTGCCCGTGAGAGCGTAGGAGTTGCCGAATAGGCTGGCGCCGGTCCCGTTTCCGAGGTTGTCGGTAGCGGAATGGCTCCACACGACGCCAATCGACGCCTTGTTGGCGAACTGGTAGCCGGCACTGACGCTGTAGATTTGCTGGTCGCCGCCGAGCGACAAATAGTTCCCATCAGTCGTGCTCGTTGCGCCTGCCGTGTTCGGGGCGCCGTTGTTACGGTTGATTTGGTCGTACGCGGCCGCAACGGTTAATCCGCCGTACACATAGTGGGCGCCCACACTGTACGCGTTGTCGTTACCGGATGCCCCGGCCGCGTTGGAAAACGCATACATCGCGCCGACCTTGATGCCAGCGAACGTGGCGCTGCTGAACTTGATCGAATTGTTCAGGCGCATGCTGTTGTCCATGTCGTCATTGTCGAACGGATGGGCGGCAACGTTGCCACCCCAACCTGTACCCGTCGCACTCTGCGGTGCAACGTAATCGACAATGAGGTCGTATTGACGACCCAGCGTTACCGATCCGTACTGGTCGGAGCTCAGACCGACCCAGGCTTGCCGGCCGAACAAATCGTTAATTTGTCCTGCCTCGGAATTTTTGAGCGAGCCATTGTTGACGTTGAAGC
>JAXDQB010000277.1:0-5113 GCA_034668065.1 Paraburkholderia sp. | reverse complement strand
GTCGAGGTTCGTTTCATCGAGCTTTCGGGCGGATTGCGTATGCCTTTTGTGATGCGGGGAAGCGGGCCGCTTGTGCTGTTCGTGCACGGGTCGCTATCGGACTACCGTTACTGGCAGCCGCAAATCGATGGGCTGTCGGCTCGCTATCGCTGCGTTGCCGTGAGTCTCACGCACTATTGGCCGCTTGCGGGACTCCCTTGCCCGGTGCCGTTCGGTTGGAGCGCGCATGTGGACGAGCTTGCCGAATTTGTCGACCAGCTCGGCCATGGCCCTGCGCACGTCGTCGGGCATTCGCGCGGGGGGGCTGTCGCGTTCCAATTCGCGTTACGACATGGCGACCATCTGCGCACGTTGATACTCGCGGATCCCGGCGGCCCGGCGCAAATATCGGGACCGTCACAGCTCGAGTTGCCCGACACTGGCAACGCCTTGCGTGCTCGCGCGGCCCAGCTGATAGTAGAGGGCGAGATCGAAGCCGGCCTTGAACTTTTCGTCGACTCAGTGAGCCGAGTCGGCTCTTGGGCGAAAAGTACCAAAGCGTTCAGGACGATGGCGCTCGATAACGCCGAGACGTTGCTGCGGCAGTTTGCTGATCCGCTGCCTGCCTACACGTTGGATGCCGCGAAACGCGTCCGATGTCCGACGTTACTGATCGACGGCGAGAAGAGCCCCGATCTCTTTCGGCGCAATGTGGCCGTGCTCGCTGATTGGATTCCCGATGCGCAGCGCCAAACGATCAATGGCACGTCGCACGGGATGAACCTCGCACATCCGAGCGCATTCAATCGCCATATCGATGACTTTATCCGCGCAACCGGCGACAAAGTCGGAGTAGCGCTGTGTGACCCCCAGTAAGCCGGGGCCCGCCACCCGTTCCATTCCTTACACGGGTAGTGACACGGGTAGGCATGGCATCGCTCTTGCGGTGGGCGCTTTGTTCGTAGTCCGGCGTCTTTCTCCTTTCCCTTCGCAAATCGCTATCTACAATCGAGGGAAGCCGACATCAGGACTAGGAGCGACATGATGCTGGATTCCGACACACTCGATGTACCCACGCGGACGGGCGAGCCGGACGAGAGCTTACCCGACGGCGCCTTTATCGCCTTTGAAAATCCGTACATCGCCCGCACGAGCCAATACGTGCTGAAGTCGGGCGACACGTTCATCGTCAACGATCCGCTCGGCGACATCAACGGGCATGACGACGGACTTTTCGTCAACGATACGCGCATGCTTTCGGAGTTGCGCCTCACCTTCGGTGGGCGCGCACCGTCTCTTCTCTCGGGCAACGTCAGCACCGATAACGCCGCGTTCACGGCGCATTTGACGAATCGACCGTTGCCGCCAATCGGCGGCGAAGGGTCACCGGAAGGCGTAATTCATGTCGAGCGTATGCGCGTGCTCTCGGGCTCTGTTCTTTACGAAGCGATTACGCTCACGAACTACGGGTCGAATGAGACGGTGGTGCCGCTTTCCATTTCGTTCGCCTGCGATTTCAAGGATATGTTCGAGGTGCGTGGTTTGAGCCGGCCGGCGCGCGGCACCATCGACCCGCCCCGCGTTGAAAAGAGCGGCGTACAACTGCGCTACGTCGGCCTTGACCGGATCGAGCGCAACGTGCGCATCGCATTCGCTCCCGAACCGGACCAACTGGGCCCGGATCGCGCTGATTTTTCGCTGACCCTTTCGGCGCAGGCCTGTCTGTCTGTCTATTTGTCGGTTGCGATCGAGGCGCGCACGCTCGCACATGCCACGGGCGCGGCGCCGCCGGGCGCGCAAGTCGCGCAGCCGCCGCACAGCGCGCATCCCGCACATCTGACGCAGATCGACACCGTGCGTCCTCGCGTAGGACGTGCCGCGGTCCGCTCAGCACTCGCGTGCGCGCACCATGCCATGCGTGAGCGCCGCCGTGCAACGGCACGTATTCGCACGAGCAATCCGCTTTTCAATGCCTTGCTCGATCGTTCGTTTGCCGATTTGGGTCTTTTGACGACCGACTTGCCGACGGGCCCCTACCCGTACGCGGGCATCCCGTGGTTTTCGACGCCGTTCGGGCGCGACGCGATTGTGACCTCGCTACAGACACTGTGGCTGGCGCCTTGGCTCGCGCGCGGCGTGCTGCGGTTCCTGGCCGTGCATCAGGCGCGCGAGGATTCCGCATTCCGCGACGCCTCGGCCGGCAAGATCATGCACGAGATGCGCAAGAGCGAGATGGCAGGCACGGGCGAAGTGCCGTTCGCGCTCTACTACGGCGGGGTCGATACGACGCCGCTTTTCATCGTGCTCGCGGGCGCGTATTTCGCCAGGACGGGGGACGAGGCGTTAATTTTCGAGTTGTGGCCCGCGTTGGAGCGGGCGGCGCGCTGGGTGGAGGGCGTGTGCGATAAGAACGGCAGCGGCTTGCTCGGCTATCAATGCGCTTCCGAGCGTGGTCTCGCCAACCAAGGTTGGAAGGACAGCCACGATTCGGTGTTCCATGCCGACGGCCGCATGCCCGACGGACCGATCGCGCTGGTGGAGGTGCAGGCGTACGCCTGCGCCGCGTTCGAGACGATGGCGCAGTTCGCGGCACGCCGCGGCCTTGCGGGAGATGCTGAGCGCTACGCCACGCGATCCGAGTCGCTGCGCGAACGCGTCGAGCAACTGTTTTGGATGCCCGAGGCGGGGTTTTACGGCATCGCGCTCGATGGCCACGGCGAGCTGTGCCGCGTGCTCGCATCGAACGCGGGTCATCTGCTGGCGTTTGGATTGCCGACGCGCGAGCGCGGCGAGACCGTGGCACGCAAGCTCGAGTCGACGCTCTTTCATACCGGATGGGGCGTGCGCACGCTGGCGGCCAACCAGCCGCGCTTCAATCCGATGTCGTATCACAACGGCTCGGTCTGGCCGCACGACACAGCGCTTTGTGCGCGCGGCCTGGCACGCTACGGCGAGAAGCAGGCAGCTGTGCGGTTGTTGCAGGCGTTGTTCGAAGCGGCCGTGAACTTCGACATGCGTTTGCCCGAGCTCTTTTGCGGCTTTATGCGCAGCCGCGGCGAGCCGCCGACAGCCTATCCGGTGGCGTGTTTGCCGCAAGCATGGGCGGCGGGCGCTTCGTTCATGATCCTGGAGGCGTGTCTCGGGCTGAAGATCGATGCGCTAAGCGAGGAGATTCTGATCGAGCAGCCTGCGCTGCCTGAAGGTATCGACTGGCTCGAACTCCGTGATTTA
Organism: Paraburkholderia sp.; assembly: GCA_034668065.1. GTDB lineage: Bacteria > Pseudomonadota > Gammaproteobacteria > Burkholderiales > Burkholderiaceae > Trinickia. The sequence goes on along the minus strand of JAXDQB010000277.1, from coordinate 1,903 downwards.
CGCATCGGCGCGAAGTACGTGTCGATTACGTTTTGCCGCGTTGGGGGGAAGGTTGTCGCCTCCGCGGACAATCGCGACGTCCGCGTGGCAACTTTGCTCTAGCATTCGGCCTTTGAAGCAATGCGCGTGGCCCTCAGGGGCCGCCGCGATGGAGTTTGGCAGACCGAGATTGCCGATCCGGAGCTCGGGTATTCGGAGGCCATGGCGCCGGTCGTAGTGGACGACAAGGTCTTGATCGGAACGAACGGCGGGAGTACCGTATTCGCGGCGACAACCGCGGGATGACGGCGAGTGACATTGCGAAACAGGGGATCGAGCCGGGCCGCCGCCTTGTTGTCTACGGACTAGGTCTGCCTCCTAGGCCTCGAGCGTGTGATGGCACGGCAGCGCATGCGCTTTGCCGCCCTTTTCGCGCAGGCGCACCCACGCCGTCGCTGCGCCACATAAACATCCTCGACGCGCATCGCGAGCGCCGCCCGGATCCGTGCGAACGAATCGGGACGCCCCTATGGCCCGGCCCCAGCCTCAGCGCAACGCGATGCAACGAGGAAGACTGGAGCATTGATCGAGGCACGCTGCATGGATGATGATTGGGGTGCAATTCACCCTGTGGCGGGCTTTTTTCGGGCTGCGCGCCGCCGACACCAGAAATGACAAAGGGCGCCGAATCGCCCCTTGTCAGTCGATCTCGCTCGATCAGCTGCCTTTGACTTCCCTAAGCGATCGCTTGAAAGCCTTCAGGTCCTTCGTCGCAAAGAGCAGATTTCGTCCCATCTCACTGGATGCCTTTATCTTGCCGTCGTACACGTAGCGCCGGAAGGTCGATATCGAAACCTCGAGATAGTCAGCAGCTTCCGCAGACGTGAACTCCGCGTCGGCCAGATGCCCAAATACCTCCTCATGGCTGAAATTGTCCGCCCCAGACTGCACGGCTTGCCGCCCTAGGATGGCGAAGAATCGCATCTGCTCGGTACTCGGCAGCTTCTTGAGGTCTTGGAAAACGCTTTCGGCGGTCTGATGGCCCATCATAAATCTCCTACGATTTCAGGTACTTTTTAAGGGTCGCGTAAAAATTCTCATGCGTCCCGACCTGATAGAAATCAATGAGCAGCAACTCAATGTCCACCGCTTGGAGGTCGTCCTCAGAAGGGGGCCGGTAAGCGATCAGGTACTGCTGACGCTGATGTGTGAACTTGTAAACCCAAACTCCCTGCAGGTCTCCCGCCTTTTGCTCCCCGATGTCCGGGGCCGCGCATATGTCCTCGACAGCGTCCTCGATCGCTAGCTGGAGCGGCTTGTGCTGTTTTTTGACAAAGGCATGGAAAGGCGGCTTGAAATTGGGCTTCATCGATGAGTTCTTATGTGCTCAAAAATGAGTATATATCATCCCATCGTGGGGTGCGCAACGCGCCTTGGCGGTCATCAGCGAGACTGCCTGCCGGCAGCCGCCGCTCGCTTTGCCTGCGCTTTGATCCGACTTGTACGAAAACGACCGGTTTCGTACGAATTCTAGTGCTCGGCACAGGACTCGAATTGGCAAGTTCCACAGACGCCGTCGTTACAACTCGCCCCTCAAGAGGCAGTCATGTGGCTCGAAAGCGGACAATCAGTGTTGCCCTAGTCGATCCTCCTTGCTCTTCAATCAGAACTGGCGATCCTTACTCAACCGCGTCAAATAGCTCCACGATGTCCGAGTTACGCATTCTGATGCAGCCATGAGAAGCGGCAATCCCCATCGGCTCGACGTCAGGGCACCCGTGGATTATATATAACGCCGCATCGTATCGACATCGCCTAACCGGTTTCTATCGGGAGCGCGATGTTGCTCACCCCGCTCGCAGTTCCGCGGTGCATTCGCGGTGCATTGATTGTGGACATAAGTCCAGCGGTTAGGAGCGAGTGC
>JAXDQB010000276.1:0-3637 GCA_034668065.1 Paraburkholderia sp. | reverse complement strand
GTGCGCAACTACATCGATACGTTGATTGGCCTGCCGTGGCGCAAGAAGAGCAAAGTCAACAACGATCTGTCGAACGCCGAGCGCGTGCTCGACGAGGATCATTTCGGGCTTGAGAAAGTCAAGGAACGCATTCTCGAGTATCTCGCTGTGCAACAGCGCGTCGAAAAGGTGAAGGCACCGATTCTGTGCCTGGTCGGGCCGCCGGGGGTGGGCAAGACTTCGCTCGGCCAGTCGATCGCGCGCGCGACGAACCGCAAATTCGTGCGCATGGCGTTGGGCGGCGTGCGTGACGAAGCCGAGATCCGCGGCCATCGTCGCACCTACATCGGTTCGATGCCGGGCAAAATCCTGCAAAGTCTCACGAAGGTGGGCGTGCGCAATCCGCTCTTCTTGCTCGATGAAGTCGACAAGATGGGCATGGATTCTCGCGGCGATCCCTCGTCGGCGCTGCTCGAAGTGCTCGACCCCGCGCAAAACCATACGTTTGCCGATCACTACGTCGAAGTCGACTTCGATTTGTCGAACGTGATGTTCGTTGCGACGTCAAACTCGCTGAACATTCCGCCGCCGCTGCTCGACCGGATGGAAGTGATTCGACTGTCCGGCTATACCGAGGACGAGAAGGTCAGCATTGCGCAGCGTTATCTGCTGCCCAAGCAAAAGCGCAACAACGGCCTGAAGGATGACGAGATCGACGTCGCCGAGGCGGCGATCCGCGACATCATTCGCTACTACACGCGTGAGGCGGGTGTGCGCTCGCTCGAGCGGGAAGTGTCGAAGATCTGCCGCAAGGTCGTGAAGATGCTGCTGCTGAAGAAGGCCGATGGTGCGGTCAAGGTCGACGAGGACGACCTGGACACGTTCCTGGGTGTGCGCAAGTACGACTTCGGGCTCGCGGCCAAGCAGAACCAGACCGGCCAGGTCACGGGTCTTGCCTGGACGGAGGTGGGCGGCGATCTGCTGACGATCGAGGCGGCGGTGATGCCGGGCAAGGGCAACGTGATCCGCACGGGTTCGCTTGGCGACGTGATGAAGGAGTCCGTCGAAGCGGCGCGCTCGGTGGTGCGCTCGCGTTCGCGGCGCCTTGGCGTCAAGGACGAGGCCTTCGAGAAGCGGGACATCCACATCCACGTGCCAGAGGGTGCCACGCCGAAGGATGGCCCCTCGGCCGGCATTGCGATGACGACGGCGCTGGTGTCGGTGCTGACGGACATTCCCGTGCGGGCCGATGTGGCGATGACGGGCGAGATCACGCTGCGTGGCGAAGTGCTGCCGATCGGCGGGCTCAAGGAGAAACTGCTGGCGGCTCACCGCGGTGGTATCAAGCTCGTGCTGATTCCGGAAGAGAACGTCAAGGACTTGACCGAGATCCCCGATAACGTCAAGAACGCGATCGAGATCGTCCCGGTACGCTGGATCGACAAGGTGCTGGAGCTTGCGCTGGAGCGCGTGCCCGAGCCGCTGCCGGAAGAGGAGCCGAAGCCCGCGCCCGTTGCCGAACAGGCTAAAGACGCAACGGCGACCGAAGTCGTCAAGCACTAGCGATTGATGCGACTGAGAGCGAACGCGGTTGCGCGTTGTAGCGCGACAAGAAGGCCGGTCAGTGCAATGTCCCGAACATCACACCGGCTCCTTCCGACGGGGTCAGGCCGAACCGGTAATAGCTCTCAAGTCGCTCCGCGGTCGCTTCGTCGAGGACGTATGCTGGCCTAATGAATCCGACCGAAAGTGCGTGCTGGTACCACGCAGTGATCCAGGTGCGCAGTTCCGCTATGTCCAGCGGCAGCGCAGCGGTGTCTTCTTCAGCGAAAAGCTTTGTCATTTCCGGACGCCCTCACTCAAAGACCCGGCCGAGACGCATGGTTGGCTGGGCGGTTTCCAGCGGAAACACTTGCCTGTTGCCCGCTTTCATGCGGAAAAAAGCAGCGTCACCGTCGGCAGATTCGTCGAAATCCGGCAGCATCGTTCGCACGGTCTCGCGCAGCAGCATCGCGTGACGACCCGAGAGTGAAGATAAAGTACTTGGAAATACATCGACAAGCCATGCTACAAGCGGATGCCTTGTGACACATCCTGGTATGCGTGGTTTATACCTTCGTTTAACGATTCAGGCTTCGACCAGTGTGGGCAGGCGCGTCGTTGCCGCGACAGTGAACACCGAAACCATCTGGTTCAGTTTTCCGGCCTGTTCTTCCAACGATTGGGCCGCTGCAGCGGCCTCCTCGACCAGAGCCGCGTTCTGTTGGGTCACCTCATCCATCTGGCCGACCGCCTGATTGACCTGCTCGATACCGCGGCGTTGCTCTTCGGACGCGGCCGCGATCTCACCGATGATGTCGGCGACACGCCGCACCGCTTGCCTGGATTCGTCGGTGATGCGGCCGACCTGGGCGGCTTGGCTTGAGCCTTCCCCGATGGTCTCGACCGATTTCTCGATCAGGTCCTTGATATCCTTAGCTGCAGCGGAAGAGCGTTGCGCGAGATTGCGGACCTCGGCAGCCACAACGGCGAAGCCGCGGCCTTGTTCTCCCGCCCGAGCCGCCTCGACTGCGGCATTCAACGCAAGAATGTTGGTCTGAAAAGCAATGCCCTCGATCATCGCCGTGATTTCGGCAATTTGTTTGGAGCGGGTAGCGATTTCGCCCATCGTCTCGACCATGCGCCCGACGACTTGGCTGCCATTGTCGGAGATCTCGGTGGCGTTTAGCGCGAGCGTGGAGGCCTGGCGGGCGTTGTCGGCGTTTTGCTTGACCGTTGCGGTGAGCTGTTCCATGCTGGCCGCCGTTTCTTCGAGGGAGGCCGCCTGCTGTTCGGTCCGCGACGAGAGATCGGCGTTGCCGGTGGCAATCTGCCTTGAGGCCACGCTGACCGAGCTTGATGAGCCCCGGACTTCGCTGACCACCTCGGCTATGCGCGCGAGCAGGGCATTGAATGCCTTCGCGGTGTGGCCGATTTCGTCCATGCGCTCAACCTTGGCCACCTGAGTTAAATCCAGGGACCGGCTCACCTGTTGCAGAGTTCGCTGAATATTGTTCAAACCTGAAGCGATCACGCTGTAAAGTTGAGCACCCATGCCACCGCATGCCAGCAGCACTGCGACTATGCAGCTCGCCAACAGCCACAAAGCCTGCGTGTAAGCTGCACCGTTCGCATCGCGTAGATCACGGCTGAGCTTGGCGTTGTACGCGATATGATCGTCGAAAGCCGTCTGCAAATGCTGGCTCGCGACAAACAACGTGCCGCCGTTGATCAACATGGATTTCGCGCCGTCCGCGTCACCAGCCCGATATTTCTCTATAAAGATTTGTTGCGCAGCTTGGTAGGCGCCCAGAGATGCCTTGTCGGCCTCCAGGAGCATTCGTTCGGTTCCATCCGTGAGGTCGTGATGCGCATACGAGGCGATATGTTGCACGAGGCTCGCGTTCGCATCGGCGATTGCGTTTTCGTTCGCGGCTCTGGCGGCGCTGTTGCCGCCAATGATTAGCTCCAATGCAACCAGCCGTCTAATGCTGCCGATATTTCCTTCGGCATCCGTAAGTTCTTTGGTGTTGGGAATGATATTGGACTGAACATACTCAAAGCGCTGTTGCGCCTGGTCAAGCCGCCACAAGCCGATGCCGCCGACAAAAAGCAGCGC
>JAXDQB010000275.1:0-3416 GCA_034668065.1 Paraburkholderia sp. | reverse complement strand
GCACCTACCTTTCTCGCGTTGCCGAACGTGGTGTGCGTGGGCGGCTCGTGGCTCACGCCGAAGGCGGCGCTTGCCGCGCGGAACTGGGACGAAGTCACGCGCCTCGCCCGCGGCGCCTCGCAACTCGCGGCGCATCAGCGCTAACACTCCGAAAGAGCGAGGTTAGGGATGGGGGCGCATCGCGCTGGCGGCGTGCCCCACAGCGCTTGCAGTGCGCTCCACGCATGCGGCGAGCCGTGCGTCCGTGGCCGCCACCGTGAGGGTTTGCCTCGATGGAAGATGGCCGTTTCCTGGCTCTCGGCGCCGCCTCGATATGACGGCGCACCGTCCGGCAGCACGCATGTCACGTGCGTCGAAAACAACAAGTCGCGAGTGTGGCAGATGCGTCGAAAGCATCGGTCGGGGCGCCGGGCGCGAGCTTCTTCCGAGCTTCGGCGTCACGCTCTTTACGGTTTTATTGCCGGTGCTGCTGATGCTGGGCGGCAGCCGGGCCGATCTCTTCTTCGCACCCAAATCGGTGCCGAAAAATCTGGTGCGCTTCGTCGGCAATGCCGACGTCGCCCTATTGATCTCCGTGCTCGTCAGCTTCTGGACATTCGATGCGCGGTGCGGGTTTGCGCGCGAGGAGATTCAGAAGTTCTGCGGCGACTGTCTTGCGCCGCTCGCCGGCATCGTGCTGATCGTTGGTGCGGGCGGCGGTTTCGGAGGTCTGCTGCGTGACAGCGACATCTCGCAGCAAATCGTTGCCGTCGCGACGCATGCGCAGCTTTCGCCGCTGCTGTTTGGCTGGTTCGTCGCGGCGTTGATTCGCCTCGCAACGGGTTCAGCGACGGTTGCCATGACGACGGCCTGCGGCATCGTCGCACCTATCGCGGCGGCCGGCACCCTGCACGTGCGGCCCGAGTTGCTCGTGCTTGCGACGGGCTCAGGCTCGCTGATCTTTTCGCATGTGAACGACGGCCGTTTCTGGCTGATTAAAGAATATTTTGGAATAACGGTCGGTCAGACGTTCAAGACGTGGTCGCTTTGCGAGACGATCAATTCGCACCTCAGCCTTGCGCTGACCTTTGCTTTGGCAGCGGTGGTTTAAGCGGAGGAGAGATGATTCTGATTGTGATGGGCGTGTCGGGTGCGGGCAAGACGAGGGTCGGCGAACTGCTGGCCGAGCGCCTGTCGTGCGACTTTATCGACGGCGACGCGTTTCACAGCGCCGCTAACAAGGAAAAGATGGCGCACGGCATTCCGTTGAGCGACGATGACCGTTGGCCCTGGCTTGCAGCGATTCGTGAGGCGATCGAAGTGACGATGCGCGCAGGCGAGACGGCCGTATTCGGCTGCTCGTCGCTTAAGCGAGCGTATCGCGACGTGCTGCGCGGTGGCCGGCGTGCAGACGGTAACGTCCGCTTCATCTACCTGAAGGGATCGCCCCGGGTTCTGAGCGAGCGGCTTGGCAACCGTGGCGGGCACTTCTTTAACCCGTCGCTGCTGCAAAGTCAGCTCGATACGCTCGAGGAACCCGGTGAGGACGAGGCGTTGACCGTCAGTATCGAGTTGACGCCAGAGGCGATCGTCGACGAGTTCGTGACCGGTCTAATGCTCGATCGGTAGGGCGAACATGTCGCCGCGGAATGGGGGCCGGCGATTCGCGAACGAGTGAACGGCGGCCCCGCAACAATGGGCGAAAGCACTGGCGATCGCACCGATATCATCGTAAAACTGACTCCGATTTGAAACCTGGACATCCTGATACAGCGAAGTACTCGAAGCAACCTTGCGCGGCCACGCAACGCTGCGGACGAATATGGTAAGACGCCGCCGCTTGTCTGGCATGGCCTGCCCGGCAGCGCCACGTCTAGGGTGCGCGACAGTTCCCGGCAGCCCGTCGATGCACCAAGCAATCGCGCAATCGTCCGTATGCTGCTGCCCTTGCCGTGTTCGGTCATGATGACCGCGCGTTCCTTCTCGCTCAGATGACGGTAGTTCCTCTTCATCGCAACACCCCACCTCATTTGGGGTGTTGCACTTGAAACTAGAGACAAAGCAACTCTCGCGGCTTTTAGGACGTTCAATTGGTCGCTCCGCTCGCCGGCGTCGTTTCTCGTTGCTTTTATTCCGGGCACTCGTGCCGCTCGAATTCACCGTCGCGCACCTGATCAGACAGCGAATTCAGGCGTTCAGCGCTGCGGGCGGCGTAGCGACGCCAGGATCCAGGTTACCAGTCCCCAGGCCAGTACAGCCGGAAGATTGCGTCGGAGGATGACAGCGACGTGACGGCGGGTGTGACGCGTTTCGCAGAATAGCCACTTTGCCCAGAAAATAAATTCTGTCGCAAATAATCGCAATCTTTATTTAATCGGTATTAAGCGATCCAGAGTCCCACATAGTAAAGAGATGTGCGGACAACTTCCTGAATATCCTGAGTTTGCATGTATATCCTTTGCGGTTTTTCCCGTTAGTATCTGGGTTTGAATCGGCTGGACTCATCCCCGTTGACACAGCGATGGAGAAAAGGCTAGGATGAATAGGCGGAAATTTGTCGCATTTTCTGTGGTGGCGCCACTAGTCTTTGCCTGGGGCGGTAAAGACGATAACTATTCGATTTCAGGAGTGTCCGAGAAAAGTCAATTTAATACGAATCCGGTAGCCAGTGGCAATCCATCTTTCGTGTCTGGCCAAAACCGAGAGTTAACCTGGAGCAGCGCTGGAACCTGGATGATGGACCGTTCAACGTTCCAATTTTTTGGCGGGGAAATTCATCCTGCGCGGGTTCCGCATCAATACTGGGATCACCGTATAAAAATGATTAAGGCGCTCGGATGCAATACAATTTCGCTCTACACTATGTGGAATTTTCACGAACTACCGGATGGCGCGTTCGACTTTTATTCGCCCGATAAGGATATCGGTCATTTCATCGATCTTTGCGCGGCCAACAATATGTGGGTGTTATTACGCTCCGGCCCATACGTCTGTGCGGAATGGGATTTTGGTGGATTGCCGCCTCGCATGTTGGCCGACCCGCAATTCCGTGACAACTCAGGCAATTTGCAGATTCGCGGCAATTTCCCCAGCTACATGGCGGCAGTCAATAAATGGAATGCTGCGCTTTATTCGAACGTGGTCAAAGGGCGCACTCTGTCCGCTGGCGGTCCGATCATGCTGGTCGCGCTGGAAAACGAGTATACATCATGGTCTGCGGATGACCCTATGTACCCGAGAGCGCTTGCCGCACAATGGAGCAGTCTCGGCTATGCGGAGAAATTCTGTGTTTGCGATGGCTGGGCGAATGGCTTTAAAAATAACCACATTCCGCTGCCAGCCAGTACGGCATATGGGCTGACGGCGGACGGGGGCGCAGTGTTCAATTACGCTGCAGCGACCCAGAACTACGGCGTGGCGAGCTTCGGTGCAGAGTG
>JAXDQB010000274.1:0-3027 GCA_034668065.1 Paraburkholderia sp. | reverse complement strand
CGGCGGTGAAAAAGCGCAAATAGTCTCCGTTGAATAGCGGAACATTGCACTGTTTCATTTTCGACTAGCATTGATTCTAAGTGCGCGATTGCTTTCCGCGTGCCCGAGTCCATCGCATCGTTTTGAGTCTTGGTCATATTCCCCCACATTCTTGTTCGTTATAGACGCAGATTACAGCCATACACGACTCTGTTGCGCGACGATTATAAATGCCCTGACGTGTCGATTACCACCACTCCCCCTCACCCGCATCGCGCCGAGATGCCAACTCGCGTTCTTATTGTGTTGCGTGATCTGTGTGCGGGCGGTGTTGCCGGTTGTTGGTGGTGTCCGGTTACGGGTTTATCCGTGCACTGCATGACCATGCCTACCACGTCAGCATCGGGATGCGGTGCCACTGTTGCCACGGGACACCATCGTTGCCACGGGACACCATTGCTACCAGCCACAATTGCCACCAGCCACAATTGCCACCAGGCAATAGTCGGCTTCTTCAAGACTCGGCGATGCATGCAGCCGCTTGCCCTGAAGGATACAGACGACGTGCGGTCGCCGGATTTCGCGTTCAACGATCAGTTTCGTGGCTACAACGTGGCGGCTATCGTCCGGAATCGGTTCCACATAGTCACTGCCGACCAAAGCCAAAAGTACATTCATGGGTATTTTCTAGGCGGACTCGAAGCTCGAGGCACATCGGGCGGCAACGGGGCCGGCCCTTACTATGGTGCGTACACTCCGCCCAGTCTGGTCCAATGAAAACTGCGACCGCGGGCGCATGTGAGACGATGCCCCTATCGGCATTGACTCGCCGAGCGGAGCGTGCAACCGGCAAATCGGACATATCCCGCGTGATCAATCCTGCGCATCGTCGCGCTCATTGGCGGACGGCGGGCCGTATCGCTTCACAAGCTCGGCCCTGAAGCCGACTAGCTTCGGTTCGTCATCGCACAAGTCATAGAGCGCCGAGAGCTGCTCCGGCCAGTCATGCAGCACGCCCGCAAAAATCTTTAGTCGCTCGACCGTATCGAGCGCGTCGGACTCTCGGCCGTCAAGTGCCTGCAACGCCGCATAGCGTCTTAGTACCGTCTCGCCTGGCAACAGCGCAATGGCCTGCTCGTGCATCGCCAGTTTCGTGGGCAAATCGCTTCCGTCGATCGGCAGCAGCGTGGCCATCCCGTATTCGCCCCACGCACCGAACAGGAGCGACGGCGCGGCGCGGTATTGTTCGGCCGGATGCGAGCCGTAGTAAAGCACCTCGGCCCGCGCATAATCGCGATAGATGGGCAGCAGCGCGACAAGGCCGGCGGCCACGATCACCGTATGCAGCGCGAGCGAAACGCGCGGCGCCACGAAACCGGCGGGCTTCGTTTCAAGAATGCCGATGACGAACATCGCCGGCAGCAGGAAGAACATGTACTGCTGCGGATACTCGACGAGCGAGTGCATGAGCAGCACACCGATGAGCGCGAGGCCGAACACGCGTGCAGCCGTATGCGGCGCTCGCAGCACGCGCACAAGCCATCCGAGAAGTCCGATCAGCAGTACGCCCAGACCCACGACACCGGTCTTCGCCAGCAAGTCGATGAAGATGTCATGCGAGTTGTTCGCTATCTCGACGTCGCCGAGCGTTTTCACGAGATCGAACTGATAACGCGGAAATTCGCCCCAGCCAACACCAAGCCACGGATGCTCGCTGAACATCGTCCAACCGTACTTCCACATCGCAAGCCGCAGGACAAACTGGCCCTTGTCCTGAAAACGGTGCGCCGCGGAAACGTCGAGATTGAGGTGATAACGGACGTTCGCCCAGCGAACGGCCACATTCACTACAACGAAGAGCGCGACCAGGGCAATCGGCATGGCCCAAGGGCGCACTCCCCCGCCCGCGCCGTTCCCCCGAGCGCCATCCCCGCCGCGGCGGGCAATGACGGCAGCCATCCAGAATCCCGCGACGGCGACGACGCCGGTCTGTAGCCAAGGCCCGCGCGAAACAGTCAGCGCCTGTCCCAACACATAGATCGACGAGACGACGGCCCAGAGCAGGACATGGAGCCGCCGCGTCTGCACGAGAAACATGGCGGCCGCGAGCGCGAAAGCGATGACCGTCGCCAAATGGTTGGCTTGCGCCATGTTGCCGAACGGCCGCCGTTCAACCGTGACGTTATAGGCAACGACGAAAGGTTTAAAGTCAGTTTCCGAATGAAACAGTTGAGCAACCTGGCAAAACACGGCAAAGAGCCCGCCAATGACAAGCGCCCATGCCACCCATTGCAGCGCCTCCTCGGCGAGATTTGCTCGCGCAAACCCATAGCCCGCATGCGTTGCCATAAACGCCGCAAGCAGAAAGCCCGCGCCGAGCCAATTCATCGAAGGCTGCTCGAGCCGCAACACGAATGTCTGCGCAACGAGCACGAGACCGAACAGCAGCGGCACAAGTGCAACGACCGGGGTCGCGAACGCCGAATGCTGGCGCGCAGTCGCGCAAAGCCACGCGACAGACGCGCCGACGAGCAGATAGAGCGCAAGCGCGGTGAACTCGGCGTAGAAAGTCGGAATCGGGTAGGTATGGTTGGTCACCGCGTAGGGAAGAACCATCGCGAAGGCCAACAACACCAGGGAAAGATAGCGTGCGAACGATGAAGTCATGAGGTCGGGGGGCATCTGCAATCGGCGCACTATACAAAAAAATCCTTACGCTGTGCGTTGCCGCAGGCTACCGGCGTAGCGACCGGCCTCGCCCCAGACGTGTTGCGCACTTACAAGGCGGCAACGCTGCCGCTATGCGCGCGTGAAAGTGGCTCACCGGGGCCCACCGCGTTCCCGCCCAGCGCTCCACTCAGTGCCCCGCCTGTGCGGCCCAAAGGCGTGCCGTCCGACTGTCTCAAGCCCTGCATTCGGGCGGCACGACGTTGGGAGGCAGCGTTGCGGGCTCCAGCGGCATAGGACCGGAACCGGGTGCCGGGAGCGAGGAGGCGGTTTTGCCGCCTGCGAAGCATTCCCACGTCAGCGAGCCGGCCAGCATGATCC
>JAXDQB010000273.1:0-10463 GCA_034668065.1 Paraburkholderia sp. | reverse complement strand
AGCACGTAGCGATCGTCGGCCTGATTGACGATGAAGGCGATCTGCTCGGGAAAAAGCCGGGGGTTGACCGTGTGGCAGACGGCGCCAAAACCCGTCGTGCCATAGTAGGCCTCAAGATGCCGATAACCGTTCCAGGCAAGCGTGGCGATGCGCTCGCCGGGTTCGACACCAAGCCGCATCAGCGCCTGCGCGAGCTGCCTCGCGCGTTTTTCGCAGTCGCGATAGGTGTAGCGATGAATATCGCCCTCGATGCGCCGCGAGACGATCTCCGTATCGCCTGCGTAGCGCGCGGCGTGCCGCAGCAGCATCGACACGTTGAGTGGTATATCCATCATCCGGCCCAGCAACGGCTTGGTCATGACAGCTGTCTCCCAGGTCGCACGGTATCGGTCAGGTCGTTTTTTCTTCCGTGCCAACGGGCGACCTGTCCTGCGCTGCCCCCGCGGGTCGACACAGTTCAGCGCGGCTCGGCACGCGTTGCGAAACGGCCGCTTACAATATCGGCTAATCAAGAGGCAACTCAACATGTCGTTTTCCCCAAGCATTGCCGAGCCCGTCGGGGCGATGACTTCACTCGCAGCGGCGCTCAGCGCCGAGCGCGCCAGCTCGTTCGCCAAGCTGGGCAGTGCCTTTTTCACGCGCCTGCCCGCCGCCCCCCTGCCCGCGCCCTATGTCGTCGGATTTTCGGCCGACGCGGCAGCCATGCTCGGCCTCGACCAGGCGATCGTCGACGAACCCGGCTTCGCCGAATTCTTCTGTGGCAACCCGACCCGGGAATGGCCCGCGCATGCGCTACCGTACGCGTCTGTCTACTCCGGCCACCAATTTGGCGTCTGGGCCGGACAGCTTGGCGACGGCCGGGCGCTTTCGCTAGGCGAGCTCGAACACGGCGGCGCTCGATACGAGTTGCAGCTCAAAGGCGCCGGGCGCACGCCCTATTCGCGCATGGGCGATGGGCGTGCGGTGCTGCGCTCGTCGATTCGCGAATTCCTTTGCTCGGAGGCGATGCACCACCTCGGGATACCGACGACGCGCGCGCTGTGCGTCATCGGCTCGGATCAGCCCGTGCGACGCGAGGAGATCGAGACGGCCGCGGTTGTGACGCGCGTGGCGCCGAGCTTCGTGCGTTTCGGCCACTTCGAGCATTTCTACGCTGCGGATCGCATCGACGAACTGCGCGCGCTCGCCGACCACGTCATCGAGCGTTTCTACCCCGAGTGCCAAGATGCGAACGATCCGTATCTCGCACTGCTCGATGCAGTCACCGTGCGCACGGCCGAACTCGCGGCACAATGGCAGGCCGTCGGTTTCTGCCACGGCGTGATGAATACGGACAACATGTCGATCCTGGGCCTCACGATCGACTACGGCCCGTTCGGCTTTATCGATGCCTTCGACGCCAATTTCGTCTGCAACCACTCCGATGCACAAGGCCGCTACGCGTATCGGATGCAGCCGCAAATCGCGTACTGGAACTGCTTTTGTCTGGCTCAAGGGCTGCTTCCGCTGATCGGGGCGCAACACGACGACGCGGTGCGCGCGCAACGGTCTATCGCCGACGCCCAGCAAGCGCTGGAAGTCTTCAAGACACGCTTTGAGCCGGCGCTCGAGCGCCGGTTGCGCGACAAGCTCGGGCTTGCGGACGCGCTGCCGGGCGACAATACGCTCGCCGACCGGCTGCTCGAGCTCATGCACGTGAGCCGAGCCGATTTCACGCTGACGTTCCGGCGTCTTTCCTCGATCTCAAAGCACGACGCGAGCGGCGACGCCGCGGTGCGCGACATGTTCGTCGACCGAGACGCGTTCGACCGCTGGGCCGCCGACTACCGCACCCGGCTTGCCGCCGAAACGCGCGACGATGCCGAGCGGCGCAACGCCATGAACCGTGTGAACCCGAAGTACGTGCTGCGCAATCATCTTGCCGAGACGGCGATCCAGCGCGCGAAGGAGAAGGATTTTTCGGAAGTCGAGCGGCTCGCCGCCGTCTTGCGCCGGCCGTTTGACGAGCAGCCCGAATTCGAAGCCTATGCGGCGCTACCGCCCGACTGGGCAAGTACGCTGTCGGTGAGCTGCTCGTCATGAGCCGCATCCGCGAGGGCGGCGGCGTACGTATAGGTAGGTGAAGTGCGCGCCGGAGCCTGAAAGTTGACTACCGGCGGCACCCCATGATGACGGCGGCGGCTTTCGCGGCCGCACGGCCCCGCCGTGAACAACCGGCGCTCCCGATCACTCGGGCGCCCTTTATGGAGACAATCGATATGAATCGCCCCACCGATCCTCCCCGTGTACCCAGCGCGCCGAATGCGCCGAATGCCCCGAATGCGCCCAGCGCGTCCGCTGCTCAAAACCCGCTCGACAGGCCGGGCAATACGTATCCGGTGCATAAATCCGACGAAGCGTGGCGCAACGAGCTATCCGGCCTCGAGTACGAGGTGACGCGCCACGCCGCGACTGAGCGGCCGTTCACCGGCCGCTACTGGGACCATTGGGAGCGCGGCGTCTACGATTGCGTCTGCTGCGGCACGCCGCTCTTCGAATCGTCGACGAAATTCGATGCCGGCTGCGGGTGGCCCAGCTATTTCAATCCGATCGATGGCGAGGTGATCGAGGAACGCACGGATCGCTCGCACGGGATGCTGCGCATCGAAGTACGCTGTAAAAAGTGTGGTGCTCACCTCGGTCATGTGTTCGAGGACGGCCCTGCTCCGACCGGCCTTCGCTACTGCATCAATTCGGCTGCGCTACAATTCGAGCCCAAGTAGCGCGGCAGCGCTTGCCGCCTGTGATCGCGCTCGGTCCGAGGCCCAGTTTGCCGCAAGGCATTCGCCACAAACACCCGCCGACGGCGCATCCCACCGGGCGTCGTCGCATGCGGGCGCCGCCGCCCCCGCGCAATTCGCGCCACCGCTCTATCGGAGATTCCGACGCTTTGGGCCATTCATGAAATTTTTATTCGATCTCTTCCCAATTCTTCTCTTTTTCGTCGCGTTCAAAGTCTGGGGCATCTTTACTGCCACGGCGGTCGCGATCGTGGCAACGCTCTTGCAGGTCGCCTGGATGGCTTTTCGCCACCGAAAGGTGGATACGATGCTTTGGGTCAGCCTCATCGTCATCGTCGTATTCGGCGGCGCAACGCTCGTGCTGCACAACGAGAAGTTCATCCAGTGGAAGCCGACGGCGCTCTATTGGCTTTTCGCGATAGGGCTCTTGGTAGCGCGTTACGGGTTTCGCAAGAACGTGATCGAAACGATGATGGGCAAGCAGCTCACGCTGCCACGCGCCGTTTGGGACAAGCTCAATGCCGCCTGGGCGCTTTTTTTCGTGGTGCTCGGCATCGCGAACCTTTATGTCGTCGACAACTTCACCGAAGCGCAGTGGGTCAACTTCAAGCTTTTCGGCACGACCGGGGCGATGATCGTCTTCATCGTCGCGCAAAGCCTGTGGCTCGGGAAGTACTTAAAGGAGGAGTGAAGCAATGAGTGATTTTTCCGCAACAACGTTTATAGACGCAGCGCCGGCCGAGCGCATCGCTTTCATCGAAGCGCGTTTGCGCGGCGCGCTGGCGCCCTCGCACCTCGTCGTGCGCGACGACAGCGCGCTGCACGCAGGCCACGCGGGAGCGTCCGCCGGCGGCCATTATTCCGTCACGATCGTGTCGGCGGCGTTCGCCGGGAAGGCTCGCCTCGCTCGGCACCGCCTCGTGTATGATGCGCTGGCCGACGTGATGCAACGCGGCATCCACGCGCTGGCAATCACGGCCCACACGCCCGAAGAGCTCGCCCGGTTGCCGGACCCGCCGTCTTCGATGTCAGCGACGTCCTGAGCGCGCACCCGGCCTGCGAACCGAGTCGAGCGCCAAGGGGTGTAATCTTCTACCGAGTCTTTCCCGCTAGGAACGCTAGGAACCTTCCGATGAACAACAAGAAAACCCGTCTTTGGGTACTGCTTGCCGCCTTTGCGGCTGCTCCGGCCTTCGCGCAGAACATTGCGGTCGTCAACGGCACGCCCATTCCAAAAGCCCGCGCCGACGCACTCATCGCTCAGCTTGTAAAGCAAGGTCAGGCGGATACGCCGCAGTTGCAGCAGGAAGTGCGTGATGAACTCATCAATCGCGAAATCCTGATGCAGGAAGCCCAGCGCGAAGGTATTCCGGCCAAACCAGACGTGAAGGCGCAAGTGGCCGTGGCTCAGCAAACGGTGGTATTGCGTGCGCTGATCGACGACTTCGTCAAGAAGAATACCCCCTCCGACACCCAGGTCAAGGCACGCTACGACGATCTCGTGAAGCAGGCAGGCGGCACCGAGCTTCACCTCCACCATATCCTGGTCGACAACGAACAGCAGGCGAAGGATCTGATCGCCAAGATCAAGGCCGGCGCGAAGTTCGAGGATCTCGCCAAGCAGTACTCGAAGGATCCGGGCTCGGCGAAGAACGGCGGCGATCTAGACTGGTCGAACCCGAGCGCCTACGTGCCGGAGTTCGCGAAGGCAGCCGAGAACCTGAAGAAAGGGCAGATGACCGACGCGCCCGTCCACACGCAGTTCGGCTGGCACATCATCCGGCTCGACGACACCCGCCCGCTCGCGCCGCCGCCACTTGAGCAGGTCAAGCAGCAAATCGTCCAGCAGATCCAGCAGGAAAAGCTGCAGACGTTCGAGCAGAGCCTGCGCGCGAAGGCGAAGATTCAGTAACGCTCGGCGATCGACGATTGCGACAATGCCGCCCGAGGGCGGCATTGTTATTTGTAGCGCAGCCTAGCAAAGGCGTGGTTCAACACCACTATGACGACAGACGGACGATGCCCGTCTTCACGTCTGCCGCCACCGCTCACCCCAACCACCGCCGAGCATTACGGAACACGCGCATCCACGGGCTCGCCTCATGCCATCCCTCCGGATGCCAGCTCATCTGCACTGTCCGGTGCACGCGCTCCGTATGCGGCATCAACACAGTAAAGCGGCCATCGGGCGTCGTCACCGACGTGATGCCAGAGGGCGAGCCGTTCGGGTTAAACGGATAGCGCTCAGTGGCCTCGCCGCGATGATCGACGAAGCGCATCGCCACGTTCACACGCGAGGCGTCGCCCTGCTGCGAAAAGTCTGCGAAGCCTTCCCCATGCGCCACGGCAACGGGAATTCGCGAGCCTTCCATGCCGGCGAAGAAGATCGAGGGCGACGCCTCGATGCGCACGAGCGAGAAGCGCGCCTCGAACTGCTCGGACTTGTTCCGCGTGAACTTGGGCCATGCCTGCGCGCCCGGAATCATCGACGCGAGGCTGCTCATCATCTGACAGCCGTTGCAGATGCCGAGCGCGAAGGTGTCGGGACGGCCGAAAAACGCCGCGAACATGTCGGCAAGCATCGGATTGAAGCGAATAGTCTTCGCCCAGCCCTCGCCCGCGCCGAGCACATCGCCGTATGAGAACCCACCGCAGGCAACGGCGCCCGCGAAGTTCGCCAGCGTCGCGCGGCCAGAAAGCAGATCGCTCATGTGCACGTCGTACGCGTCGAAGCCGGCGCGGTCGAATGCGTAGGCCGTCTCCAGGTGCGAGTTCACACCCTGCTCACGCAGGATCGCCACGCGTGGGCGCACGCCGCGGCTTAGGAACGGCGCGGCGATGTCTTCTGCGGGATCGAACGTCACATGCGGCGAGATGCCGGGATCCGACGCATCAAGCAGTGTGTCGTATTCGGCGTCGGCGCAGGCCGGGTTGTCGCGCAGGCGTGCGATGCGCCAGCTGACCTCGCTCCACGCGCGCTGCAACTCCACTCGCGGCGCGCCATAGATTTTCTTCGCATCGCGATAGATCTCGATCGCATCACGCTCGTTCGGCTTGCCGATCACATGCGAGCAAGCGCCGAGGCCATGCTCGCGCAACACGGCGAGCACCGCGTCGCGCTCGCTCGCGCGCACCTGAATTACGGCGCCGAGCTCTTCCGCAAAAAGCGCCCGCAGCGTGCGGTCATCGCGCCGTCCACTCGTCTGCTTGGCCCAGTCTTTCGCGTCGCCATAATCGAACTCGTGGGCCGCATCCAGGGTCAACATGTCCACGTTCAGCGATACGCCCACATGTCCTGCAAACGCCATCTCGCAGACGCTCGCCCACAAGCCGCCGTCCGAGCGGTCGTGATAGGCGAGCAGCAGCCCCGCCGCGTTCAGCGCCTGTATCGACGCGAAGAACCGCTTCAAGTCTTCGGGATCGTCGACATCAGGCACGCTGTCGCCAACGTGCTGCGTCACCTGGGCGAGAATACTGCCGCCCAGCCGATGTTGCCCGCGGCCGAGATCGATAGCGATCAGCGCCGTATCGCCGGCTTCGCTTGCGCTGCGCAATTGCGGCGTCAGGTGGCGGCGCACGTCGTCGACGGGCGCGAACGCCGAAATGATCAGCGAAACAGGCGCCGTTACCTCCTTGGCGACACCGTTCTCGTCCCACTTCGTTTTCATCGACAGCGAATCCTTGCCGACCGGAATTCCGATCCCCAGTGCAGGACACAGCTCCATGCCGATTGCCCTGACCGTATCGAAAAGTGCGGCATCCTCGCCTGGGCTGCCACATGCGGCCATCCAGTTCGCCGAAAGCTTGAGCTTGTCGAGCGAGGCGATTGGCGCCGCGGCAATATTCGTCACCGCCTCGGCGACGGCCATGCGCCCAGAAGCCGGCGCGTCGATCACGGCTAGCGGAGTGCGCTCGCCCATCGACATCGCTTCGCCACGAAAGCCCGCGTAGTCGACGGCGGTGATGGCGCAATCGGCCACCGGCACCTGCCACGGCCCGACCATTTGGTCGCGCACACTCGTGCCGCCGACGCTTCGGTCGCCGATCGTAATCAGAAACGACTTGCTCGCGACGCTCGGGTGCTTGAGCACGGACACGGCAAGATCGGCGAGCGACAAGTCTGTGACCTCAACCGGTGCTCGCTCGGCCAAAACACGCGTGACGTCGCGATGCATGCGCGGCGGCTTGCCGAGGAGGACCTCCATCGGCATGTCGACCGGATAGGCCGCTGCCCCTTCGGCTTGCGCATCCACAAGCTGCAACTGGCACTCCTCGGTTGCCACGCCGACGACGGCAAGGGGGCAGCGCTCACGTGCGCAAATCGCCTCGAACATCGGCAGATCGGCCGGGGCGATCGCGAGGACGTAGCGCTCCTGCGCCTCGTTCGACCAAATCTCGCGCGGCGACAAGCCGCTCTCCTCCAGCGCCACCTGGCGCAGCTCGAAGCGCGCGCCCTTGCCGGCGCCGTCGACAAGCTCGGGGAACGCGTTCGACAGCCCGCCGGCGCCAACATCATGAATGCTGAGGATCGGGTTTTTCTCGCCAAGCTGCCAGCAGGCGTTGACGACTTCCTGCGCGCGCCGCTCGATCTCGGGATTGCCACGCTGAACCGAATCGAAATCGAGCTCGGCCGCGTTTGTTCCCGTAGCCATCGAACTCGCCGCACCGCCACCCATGCCGATCCGCATGCCGGGCCCGCCGATTTGAATCAGCAGCGAGCCGGCAGGCAGATCATGCTTGTGCGTGTGCGCGTCCGAGACGTTGCCGATACCGCCCGCGATCATGATCGGCTTGTGGTAGCCGCGCACCTTGCCGTTGACGTTTTGCTCGTAGACGCGAAAGTAGCCGCCCAGGTTCGGTCTCCCGAACTCGTTATTAAACGCCGCACCGCCAAGCGGACCGTCGATCATGATTTGCAAAGGCGAGGCGATGCGATCCGGCCGGCCATAAGCGGCGTGCGCCTCTGCCGGATTCCGTCCGGCGAGCGGCAAAGCGGCATCGCGGGCGTTCTCCCAAGGCTCGATCGCACCCGGCAACGCAAGATTGGACACGGTGAACCCAGTCAAACCCGCTTTGGGGCGCGCGCCTCGGCCCGTCGCGCCTTCGTCGCGGATCTCGCCGCCCGCGCCGGTCGCGGCGCCCGCGAACGGCGAAATGGCGGTCGGGTGATTGTGGGTTTCAACCTTCATCAACGTATGCGTGAGCTCGACATGGCGGCCGTACCGCTCCTCGAGCGCACCCGCTGCGCTTTGCCCATCCGTGCCAGCCGACGGCCGCGGGAACCAGCGTTCCGCCGGCCCACCCATCATGATCGACGAGTTGTCCGAATAGGCGACAATCGTGCCCTGTGGGGAGAGCTTCTCGGTGTTCTTGATCATCTGGAACAGCGATATGTCCTGCTGCTCGCCGTCGATCGTCCACTGCGCGTTGAAGATCTTGTGCCGGCAGTGCTCGCTGTTGGCCTGCGCGAACATCATGAGTTCGACGTCGGTCGGATTACGCTCCAGCTTCGTGAACGCATCGACGAGGTAGTCGATTTCGTCGTCGGCGAGCGCAAGGCCCAGCTCGACGTTTGCCCGTTCGAGCGCGGCGCGGCCGTTGGCGAGGACGTCAACGGTGGAAAGCGGCTTGGCCGGCAACTCGTCGAACAGGTGTCGCGCCTCGTCGCGCGAGAGCACCACGCTTTCGGTCATGCGGTCATGCAGCGCCGCCACGAGCGCGGCGCGAGCCTCATCGTCAAGCCCCTTCTTGCCGCCGAAGAGCCCCGTTTTGAGCGTCACCGTGTATTCGATGCCGCGCTCGATGCGGCGTACGTGCGCGAGGCCGCAGTGATGGGCGATGTCGGTCGCCTTGCTCGCCCACGGCGAAACCGTGCCCAAACGCGGCAAAACGAGAAACGTCTCGCTAGCGCCGCGCTCGGCGCCTGCCGCGAACGGCGCGCCGTAATGCATCAGCGCCTCGATGCGCGCGCTGTCCTCGGCTGTGAGCGGCGTCAGCGCGTTGACGAAGTGAAGATATTGTCCGCGCACGCCGACGATGTTCGGATCGATGCGGGTGAGCGTCTCGAGCAGGCGGGTTTGACGGAAATCGGACAGCGCCGAAGCACCGGGGAAACACGAAAAGTGAGCCATGAAAGGACGTGGGCGTCGATAAGTCGCGCAGGCGCCGTGCGATGGATAGACGTGCGATCCGTGTCGCGCATGCAGACGACGAGAGGCGAAAGGAAGACCCAGATTATACCCGGAAGTCGGCGCCCAATAAGCCAACGCGGCTCACGCGGCCAACGAGAGTCCACAAAAGCCCACGAAAACGGAGACAGGCCGACGTGGTCTCGAATATCGTAACCCCAAGCGGCATCATCTTTTTTTGTCCGGTTTTTGCCCGACCCAAGCAAGGCGTTCCATCGGATTTGGCGCTATTATGCGCGGTTTGCCTCATCGACGCCGCGCGCGGCCCCGGCCGTCCCCGCGCGGTTCGCGTCGTTCGCGGCGCGATTGCGGCCAGCAGCGCACCGAACCAATCATTCATGGATGTCATTGTCATAGGCGGCGGGATTGCCGGCGTCGCCACCGCATATCAATTGCACGCGGCCGGCCATCGCGTCTGCGTTATCGAGCGCCACACGACCGTCGCGCAGGGTGCCACCTATGGCCACGGCGGCACCCTCTTTCCGACGCCGCTCGATGTCTGGTTCGGTCCGACATTCATGAAAATGGCGCGCGCGCCGCGCAGCGGCATCGTCTATAAGCCAAAGTTCAATTCAGCCACGCGCCGTTTCATGCAGCGTCTTGCGCGCCTGCAGTCGCATGACGCGTTTCGCGATCAATGTCGGCGGCTCAAGGCGCTTGTCGACGTGGGGCGCGAAGCAGTCTCGTCGATTGAGACACGCTTTGGTTTTGCGTTCGAGCAAAGGAGCGGCATGTTGCATGTCGTGCGCCATGCCCGTGACTGGGAGCAAGCGCAAAGCGCACTCGATCTGCTTCGCGAGTTCGAGGTGGAGCATCGCGTCCTGAGCGCCGCCGAATGCGGCGAAATCGAGCATTCGGTGCCGACCGAGCCCGCTTTCGAGGGCGGTGTGTACTTCGAGCACGAACGGGCGGGAAACTGCCCACTTTTCACGAAGCTCCTGAAGCAGGCGCTTGAAGAACACGGCGGCGTGCAGTTCATGCTCGGCCGCGCGGTCGAAGCCATGCGCTTCGACAATCAGCGCGCCGCCGTCGAACTCGCCCCCGCGCAGGGTGAGCGCACAAGCGCCCGTGAAGTCGACGTCGTCTCGGCCGACGCGATCGTCGTGGCGGCCGGCGCCGGCAGCGTCGCGCTGATCGAGCGTGCGGGCCTTCACCTGCCAGTGCATCCGGCCCGCTTTTTTGCGCTGACGGCGCCGATCGCTTACGAAGAACGCGCACCGCACCTCACAGTCGTCGACACAGCGCGACGCATCACGATGACACGCGCAAACCAACGCGTGCGCGTGGCAGGTGCGGCCCTCATACAGCCCGAGCGCGATGCCGCGAAGCCGCCCGCCGAGCCCCTCGTCGAGGCGGCTACGGCGGTCCTCGCCCAAGCCGCGCATGATTGGATCCCCGGCGCCGCCAGAATTTCCGCGGCCCATGCCTGGGACGGCGTGAAGATGTTGTCGCCCGACGGGCTGCCTGTTGTCGGCCAGGCGTTGCATCCGCGCCT
>JAXDQB010000272.1:0-6488 GCA_034668065.1 Paraburkholderia sp. | reverse complement strand
GATCGGAATGGGTGCGCGCGTCGGCTTCTCCTGAAAGCTTGGGGTGTAACCGCCGCCCTGGATCATAAAGCCGGGAATCACGCGATGGAAGATTGTCCCGCTATATTGGCCGGACTTTACGTAATCGAGAAAATTGGCGACGGTTTTCGGCGCCTTGCCCGGATAGAGCTCAAGGCGGATATCGCCCTCAGTGGTCTTCAAAAGTACTTGAGGGTTCACGGAGGTCGCGGCCGTCTGCGCCACCGCGCTCGCGCTCGCGATCAGAGCGACGCTGCCGAGCGCCAACCAAAAGCGTTTCATGGTCATCCTCATCGTGGGAAAAGTTGATGCCGTACTCAGTTCGAAGGTGCGACGTACGGAGGAGTGGGGAACGGGTTCCCGGCGCCTCCCCCGAGCGGCGGCGGTGCCGGTAGTGGCGGCACTGCCGGGGTCGTCCTGCCCACCGTGCCGTTTGCCGCAGCGGCGTGCGGCGCGGGGTCGGGCTGCTGCTTGACGATTCGATCGACGGCGGCAAGACGCTGCGCGGTTGCGCCACTCGTCGGGCCGAGCTTTTGCGCGCGCTTGTACGCCTCGGCGGCGAGCCGCAAATAGAGGTCGCCCAGATTTTCGTAGGCGAGGCGGAAGGCGGGGTTCGCCTTGACGGCTGTCTCCAGCGCTTCGCGTGCCTCGTCATAGCGGCCGTGCTTCGCATAGAGCGCAGCGAGGTTGTTGTAAGGCTCGGGCAGTTCCGGATAGGCTTGTGTCAATTCGACGAATTGGCGGATTGCATCGTCGTCGCGGTCTAGGCGTGCAAGCACGGTGCCGCGCTTGAATTTCGCCTGCACGTCCCGTGGCTTCGACGCGATGCGCGCATCGAGTTGGGTGAGGGCCATTTTCCAATTCCGTGCCGAAATCGATGCGTCGATTTGCGGCGTGTCGTCGGTCGTAGGGCGCGTTGCTTGTGCATGCGCCGCCGTACCCGGCCAGGCCGTAACGGCGAGGGCGAACACGGCGGTTGCAGCGAGGGCCGCGGTACGTTGGGCGCGGCCGCTGGAAGGTTTCATAGGCTCAAGTCGAGGTGTTATACTCCGGCCCATTCTAACAAAACGTTTGTTCGTTTCCTCGAACGAGCAAATTGTCATCCGCCAGTCGTGGTCGCTTTTCGCCTCGATCGCAGCCTGAGCGGCGCATAGCGGTGCAGGTTTGCATCGGTGCGTCGCTGTTGGTGGCGCCTGGCGGTCTCATGCGAGGCGCCTCGCACGTCGCCAAGTGCGGAATGCTCGGGGCTCACGCATCGTCTCTATGGAATCACTGCGCATCTACAACACGCTCGCGCGTGACAAGCAAACCTTCGCGCCGCGCCGTGCGGGCGAAGTGCGAATGTACGTCTGCGGGATAACGGTCTACGACTACTGCCACATCGGTCATGCGCGCATGATGGTCGTCTTCGACATCGTTCAGCGCTGGTTGCGCGCGCTCGGCTTTCGCGTGACATACGTGCGCAACATCACCGACATCGACGACAAGATCATTCGGCGCGCGGTCGAGAAAGGCGAGACGATCAAGGCGCTCACCGACCGCTTTATCGCGGCGATGCATGAAGATGGCGATGCACTTGGCGTCGCGCGCCCGGACATCGAGCCGCGCGCGACCGACTACATTCCGCACATGCTCGGCATGATCGAAAAGCTCGAGACGAACGGGTACGCCTATCGGGCGAAGGACGGCGACGTCAATTACGCCGTGCGCAAGTTTGCGCACTACGGCGAGCTCTCGAACAAGTCGCTCGAAGACTTGCGCGCCGGCGAACGCGTGGCAGCAAACGAAGCCAAGGAAGATCCGCTCGACTTCGTGCTGTGGAAGCGCGCGAAGCCCGAAGAGCCCGCCGAATCGAGCTGGGATTCTCAATTCGGGCGCGGGCGCCCCGGTTGGCATATCGAGTGTTCGGCAATGAGCTGCGCGCTCCTCGGCGAGCACTTCGATCTGCACGGTGGAGGGCAGGACCTGCAGTTTCCGCATCATGAGAACGAGATCGCGCAAAGCGAAGGCGCGACGGGCCAGACGTTCGTCAACTATTGGATGCACAACGGGTTCGTGCAAATCGACAACGAGAAGATGTCGAAGTCGCTCGGCAACTTCTTCACGATTCGCGAGGTGCTCGCGAAATACGACCCCGAGGTGGTGCGCTTTTTTATCGTGCGCGCGCACTACCGCTCCCCGCTCAATTACAGCGACGTGCACCTCGACGATGCACGTTCGGCGCTCACGCGTCTCTACACCGCATTGAAGGATGTCAGTTCAGACGGCGAAGCGCTCGACTGGAACGAGCCGCATGCCGTGCGCTTTCGCGCGGCGATGAACGACGATTTCAATACGCCGGTTGCGGTTTCGGTGCTGTTCGAGCTGGCCAATGTCGTCAACCGGACGCAGGACCGCGCACTGGCGCGTCAATTGCACGGATTGGCGCAAACAATTGGGCTTCTCGGCCGCGAACCGCGAACCTTCCTTCAGCAGGCGGGCGGCAACGCCGGGGGCGCGTTGGACGAGGCGGCAATCGACGCGAAGATCGCCGAGCGCGCGGCCGCCAAGCGGGCGAAGAACTATGCCGAGGCAGACCGGGTTCGAGCGGAATTGCTCGAGGCCGGGGTTGCGCTCGAAGACAAACCGGGCGGGCTGACCGAATGGCGCCGCGTATGAGCATGCATCGCGCAGCGCGCTAACCGACTCGCCAGGCAGGAGGCAAGATGGCAACGGCCAGGAAGACGCCGGCGAAACGCGCGGCGCCGAAACGAACCGCAGTGGCGCCGGAAGCGACGCGCACGCGCGGCGCCAGTGTGTCCGCGGTCGGCAACGGCCTCGACGAAAAACCGACGGCTCAGCGCGCGGCGAAGTCGGCCGCACGCGCATCGAACGGGTCCAACGGTGCGGCGGAGCCAAAGGCGAAGGCGCCGGCGGCACGCACTGCAAGAGCGAAGGGCAATGGTGCGGTATCGCCTCATGGCGGGGACGACGCTCAAGCGTCCACGCGTGACGCGGCGCACGACGGCGAAATCGTCCGAAAGACGCGCGCGGGTACGAATGTAGATGCCGCGCCCGTGCAGATAGGAGGGCTGCAGCCCGTTGTTGCGCGGCCCGCATACTGGGACCGCGCATGTGCCGATCTCGTCAAGCGTGACCGTATTCTCAAGCGCCTCATTCCGAAGTTTGGTCCTGTACATCTCGTCAACGGCGGCGATCCTTTCGTGACGCTGGCGCGTTCGGTGGTTGGGCAGCAGATTTCGGTGCCTGCCGCGCAGGCGGTTTGGGAGCGAGTCAAACAGGCGTGCCCGAAACTTGCACCGCAGCAGTTCGTCAAGGTCGGTCAGGAGAATCTGATGGGCTGCGGATTGTCCAAGCGCAAATCGGAATACCTGATCGACCTCGCCCAGCATTTCGTCTCAGGGGCGCTGCACGTCGACAAATGGATGTCGATGGACGACGAAGGGGTCATTGCGGAGCTCACGCAGATTCGCGGCATTGGCCGCTGGACAGCGGAGATGTTCCTGATCTTCAATCTATCGCGTCCCGATGTCCTGCCGCTTGACGATCTCGGCCTGATTCGTGCGATTAGCCTCAACTACTTTAGCGGCGAACCGGTGACGCGCAGCGAAGCGCGCGAAGTTGCGGCGAACTGGGAGCCGTGGCGTACGGTCGCGACCTGGTACATGTGGCGCAGCCTCGATGCCGCGCTCGATTAATGGGCTATTAATAATTTGTTTCGATAGATTTGGTTGATTTCGACGCGCGCGGGCGCGGTTAGAATACGCGCTGCCGAAAGCCCCCAGGATGGGAAAATATGAAAACGACGTTTCTGGATTTCGAACAGCCGATTGCCGAACTCGAGGCGAAGATCGAAGAATTGCGTTTCGTGCAGGATGACTCGGCCGTCGATATCTCGGAAGAAATTGACCGGCTCTCGAAGAAGGGCCAGCAGTTAACGAAGGATCTTTATGCGAACCTGACGCCGTGGCAGGTTTCGCAAATCGCTCGACATCCGCAACGTCCCTACACGCTCGATTACGTCAACGAGATCTTCACTGATTTCCACGAGTTGCACGGCGACCGCGCGTTCTCGGATGACCAGTCGATCGTTGGCGGCCTCGCCCGGTTCAACGGCCAGCCTTGCATGATCATCGGCCACCAGAAGGGGCGCGACACGAAAGAGCGTGCTGCCCGCAATTTCGGCATGCCGCGGCCGGAGGGTTACCGGAAGGCCGAACGCCTGATGCGTCTTGCGGAAAAGTTCGGCTTGCCGATTTTTACTTTCATCGACACGCCGGGGGCTTATCCGGGCGTAGGCGCTGAAGAGCGCGGGCAGTCCGAGGCGATCGGCCGCAACCTGTACGTGATGGCCGAGCTGAAGACGCCAATGGTCGCGACGGTGATTGGCGAGGGGGGCTCTGGCGGCGCACTGGCAATAGCGGTGGCCGACAGCGTGATGATGCTGCAATTTTCGACCTACTCGGTCATCTCGCCCGAAGGGTGTGCCTCGATTCTTTGGAAGAGCGCCGCGAAAGCGCCTGAGGCCGCCGAGGCGCTCGGCTTGACGGCACATCGCCTCAAGGCGCTCGGACTCATCGACAAGATCGTCAACGAGCCGCTTGGCGGCGCGCATCGCGATCCGAAAGGCATGGCTGCACTGCTCAGGCGCGCGCTTGCCGATTCGCTGCGCCACTTCCAGGGCATGAGCGTGCAGGACCTGCGCGAGCGGCGCTTCCAGCGGCTGATGTCTTACGGCAAATTCAAGGAATCGATGCCGGGCGCATGATGCGCGCCGGCTCCGTTGCGCCTATCCGGTCTCGTTTACGTCGTCATTGCGTTTGTATGGGTCCGATGCGCCGGGCCTTTCCGGACGAAAGCTCATGACTGCTTCGGTCGACTCCTCTGCCGAGCGTCTCGTTCTCGATGCGCTCGGCGGCGCGCTTTCTGCCTTGCCGCCCGATGCGCGGATCGGCATCGCATTCAGCGGTGGCCTGGACTCCAGTGTGTTGCTCGATGCTGCCGTGCGGGTGGCAGGGCCCGGGCGTTGCGTGGCCATGCACGTTCATCATGGCCTGAGCCCGAATGCTGAACGATGGCTTGCGCACTGCGATGAGGCCGCGCGCGCGCTAGGCGCAGGATTTGACGCCGCGCGCGTCGATTTGCGGCGCGAATCGGGCGTGAGCATCGAGGCCGCTGCGCGCGACGCGCGCTACCGCGCGCTCGACGCCCTGTGTGCAAGTCACGGCGTGGCCGCGCTTTGGCTTGCGCACCACGCCGATGATCAGGCCGAAACCGTGCTGCTGCAACTGCTGCGCGGCGCCGGAGTGGCGGGGCTGGCGGCGATGGCGCCGCATCGCGTAGAAGGCGCGGCGTCAATCCCTCGTATTCGCCCGTTCCTGCATTTGCTGCGGGCACAACTCGAGCGCTACGCACGTTCACGCACGTTGCGCTGGATCGAGGACGAATCGAACACGGACACGCGCTATGCACGCAACGCGCTGCGTCACGACGTGATTCCCGCATTGTCCATCCATTTTCCCGGTTTTCGCGATGCGCTCGCGAGAACGGCCGCCCATGCGGCAAATGCCCAGCGTTTGCTCGACGATCTGGCGTCGATGGACTTGAGCGCGATCGCGCGGGAGTACGGCCAAGAACTGTCGCGCGACGCGCTGCTCGCACTCGACGATGCTCGGGCGATGAACGCGATGCGCGGATGGATGCGCTCGGCCGGGGTACCCGTGCCGTCGGCGGCACGCCTGACGGACATGCTGCGTCAGCTGCGCGAAGCGCGTGCCGAGCACACATTGCGCATCGAGCATGCCGGACGATGCCTGCGTCTTTATCGCGGTTCGATCTATTGGGAGCCCAATGAACGGCGGCGGCCTGTCGGCCCAACACCCTATGACGACGCCGGGACAGCAGTCAAGGAGACGAGCACGCTCGTCTGGTGCGGGCAGGAAGTCTGGCGTCTGCCGCAATGGCGGGGCTCGCTTGTCTTCGTTCCCGTGCTGGGAGAACAGTCACTTGCCGATACGGTCCCTGAGACGCTGCTCGGGAGTGCGCCGCTGATTGCACGCCCGCGTATGGGCGGCGAGCGCATGCGCCGCGCGCCGGGGGCACCTGCCCGCACGCTGAAAAACCTGTTCCAGGAGTCGGGCGTGCCCGCGTGGCAGCGCGATGTGCCGCTCTTCTATGTTGGCGAGCGGTTATTGTTCGTGCCGTTTCTCGGTGTGAACCGAGCGCTTGCGGCGGCGCCGGAAAGCGAGGGCAGCGGTGAGCGCGAGCCGCGCCGGCGCTTGGAATGGCGTGCCGATCTGCTAGTAGCTTAAGCGGGCGCGCTTGTTTTTTCGACGTCGATCTAGTAGCCTCGAACGTTTGTCGACCGTTTTTGCAGCGCTTTTGCAGCCGTTTACCGATCTTTCGGCATTGAGCTTGTGGCCTAGCTTGTTGCCTAAGTGGCCTAAGTGGCCTATGTGCCCCATGTGCCC
>JAXDQB010000271.1:0-8253 GCA_034668065.1 Paraburkholderia sp. | reverse complement strand
TTCATCCCGCAACGTTATCGCGCAGGCCATAAGAAACATGTTGAGCAGTTCGGTGCAACAGGCGTCAGCGAGCGGCAGCTGGGCCGGCAACGCGTACTCGCCGGGTTGCGTGCCGACGGCGAGGAATTTCCCGTGGAGGCGTCGATTTCGCAGATCGCCGACGTCGATGGACAGCGCAAGTTCTACACGGTCATGCTGCGCGACGTCACCGAGCGCGTGAAAGCCGCAAATGAACTCATGGCATCGCGCGAGGCGCTGCGCAAGCTCTCGGCTAATCTCCAAGACGTCCGCGAGAACGAAAAAACGCGTATTGCTCGCGAACTGCACGATGATCTCGGCCAGCAGTTGACGGCGCTGAAAATGGACTTGTCATCGATCCAGCAAATGCTTGATGGCTCGCCTGCGGCGACGCCCTCGATCCTTGCGCAACTCCAGGGCATGCGGCGGCTGATCGATACGACTGTCGGCTCCGTGCGACGCATTGCGGCCGACCTGCGTCCCGTGATGCTCGACGATCTTGGCCTGCTGCCCGCGATCGAGTGGCTGATCAACGATTTCACGGTACGCTACGGCATCGGAGTCGAGCGCAGGATCGAACCCGGCACCCTCGAGTTTTCGCGCGACGGTGCCACAGCGCTCTTTCGCATCATGCAGGAAGGGCTGACGAACGTCGTGCGGCACGCGCAAGCGTCGCACGTGACGATTTTGCTTGCCATCGAAGGCGAGCAGTGCTTGCTGCGCATCTCCGACGACGGGCGCGGTGCCACGCCTGATGAGATCGAAGGACGCGGGGAAAAGTCTTTCGGCCTGCTGGGCATTCGTGAGCGCGCCCATATACTGGGCGGTTCGATTTCGATCGACACCGCCGCCCAACGTGGTTTCATCCTTACAGTCATGCTGCCGCTCGCGGCGATACAACATGAAGAGGCTCTGCCATGACCAAAGTGCTGTTGGCCGACGACCACACGCTCGTGCGCGACGGGCTGCGCCACATTCTGCAAGGCACGAGCGGCTTCGAGGTCACAGGGGAAGCGCACGACGGGCCGAGCACGATCGCGCTCACGCGCTGCACGGCGGCCGATGTCCTGGTGCTCGATCTGTCGATGCCAGGCCCGCGCAACGGCGTTGAACTCGTCAAGCAGATCAAGGACGAAACCCCGACGCTTCGGATTCTCGTCCTGACGATGCACGCCGAGCAGCAATATGCGGTGCGCGCGTTCAAGGCCGGCGCCTCCGGGTATTTGACCAAGGAAAGCGCGAGCATGGAACTCGTCTCTGCCGTGACAAAAGTCGCCGCGGGTGGAGTCTACGTGAGCTTGTCGATGGCGGAGCGCCTGGCGCAAAGCCTGAACGAGCCTACGGACGTGGCACCGCATCAACGCTTGTCCGATCGCGAATTCGACGTCTTTCGGCGCATCGCCGCCGGCCAGACAATCACCGAGATCGCACACGAGCTATGTGTCAGTGCAAAGACCGTCAGCACGTACAAAACACGGATCCTCGAAAAAATGCAGATGCCGCATGAGGCGGCGCTGGTCCGCTATGCGATCCACCATAAGCTCTTTGACGACGGCGATCAGATCTGACATTCCCGCTCCCGATGCCGGGGAGAAACATCACGCACCGGTCTTGCGGGAGCGAGAGCCTAGCCCGGGGCGGGCAAACGCGAACGCGAAGTAGGAAATCCCCTACATTTGCTTCACAAACGCTTACGCAAACTTCATATTCGGCCGATATTCCTGGATTCGGGCGGCGATGATACTTGCTCTCATGAACCCTCCTGCCCCATCGACATTAAAGGTCTTCGTCGTCGAGGACTCGATGCTTGTTCGCGAACGGCTGGCTGCGCGCATCGAACCGCCCGTGGGCGAAGCGCGCGTCGTAGGCGAAGCAGAGGATGTCGAAACTGCATTGCGCGGCATTGAGGCGAGCGCGCCGGAAGCGGTGATCATGGATTTGCGGCTCACGGCCAGCCATGGCATCGATCTGCTTCATGCGCTGCGCAACCGTACCGATTCCATCGTGACCATGGTACTCACCAACTATTCGAGCCGCGTTTTCCGGGAAGCGAGCTTCATGGCAGGCGCCGATTATTTCTTTGATAAAACCACCGAATTCGATCTCGCGATGGATACGATTGCGCGTCTCGCACGCGAGAAGATGGAACGGCGGCCGGATTAGGCGCTCAGTGCGGCCGGTAGGCCAACGCTGTCTTCCCCGTGCCGAAGGGCCCTGCATCACGTACCCGGCTGCGCCTCGCTGTGGTCGCGCTCGGCGAGCGTCTCCACGGCCCTGTCGAACGCTGCGCGTATCGCCAATTCCGGATCGGCGCTCACGCAGTGCGGCAGTGGATGCAGTTCGCCGTTGCGCGTAACCAAATCGAGCCGTACATCATAGGCCGGGCCGGTCTCAGAATGCATGGCTTCGACGGCGAGATGGCATCCGCTGATGCGCTCGCCAAATCGTTCAAGGCGCACGAACTGAACTGCGGCCGCGGCTTCTATGCTCGCCGCCCCTGCGAACCCGAGATACACGATCTGCATGCCGATACCCATTGCCTCTTCCCCCGCCAACACCACATCGCCATTGCTTCAGGGCTGCTCGCAATGAACTGCGGGCGCCGCTGAACCAATATTCTCTTACCGCGGCATAGACGCGTTGATGTGGGTCAACGGAGGGGTGTCGGAGCGCGCATTCGCGCTGCGCGAAGGCTTGCTCCGACACACACGTGGACTGGTAGTGGGATCGGTCTCGCTCACCGCTTGCGCTCGCGATCTCCGCGTGTCCCCCGAGGCACGCGTGGCGATCCCAATGCGCTTAGTTGGCCGACAAAGCGTTCTTCATCGGACGAATGCAATACGCAGCGCTGGAACGCTCCGACACAGGCTTGATGCAATACGCCGCGGACCGCTGAGGTGTCATCGGACGAATGCAATACGCCGCCTGCGCTGCCTCCGCCGCGGGACGAATGCAATACGCCGCCTGCACCGCTGCCCCGAACTCTCGCGCTAAAAGCGTGTCGCTGCGCGCGGCTGCGTCAAGCAGCAGCTCTTCATCCTCCTCCCCGTCGATGCCCATATACGGATCGTGGTGCACGATGTAGCCGAAGATCCGTTCGCAATCGGCCGCATAGCGCTGCGTATCGAGTATGTGCATGTGCCAGAATTCGTCCACCGCTTCGCTGGGCACGACCGGCGTTTCCGGAAATTTGGCGGTCAGCTTGAGGAATTGCCGATATCCCGCCTCAGCGTGCGCGACGGCGTCAGACGTCATTGCACCGCGGTGCCGGTGCAAAAGTTTCGCCTTGATTCTTTCGAAGTCGAGCTCATCAATGGCGCCCCACATGGCGGCGACGTCTTTTTCGCGTTCTTGCATGGTGCTTCTCCAACTCAGGAGAGAAACGAACGTTGGGAGCTGGAATTTCCGGAGCCCCGCACGTCCGCGGAGGTGGGTCCCGGCTGCGCGCCGGAACCCGGTTGAACCGGCCGATCGAGAAATTGCCTCATATCGCCGGCGGATAACGGGCGGCTGAAGAAATAGCCCTGCATTTCATCGCAACCTTCCTTACGCAGGAAATCGATTTGCGCCTGTGTCTCCGCCCCTTCCGCGATGACGATAAGGCCGAGGCTGTGACCGAGCGCGATCACGGCGCTCGCGATCTGCGCGTCGCTATGGCTTTCCGGGAGATGGCGAATAAACGAGCGGTCGATCTTCACGATATCGATCGGAAACCGGTTCAAGTATGCGAGCGAAGAATAGCCGGTACCGAAATCGTCGATCGAGAGGCGAACGCCCGTCTTCTTGATGGCGCAAAGCCAGCGCACGGCCTGCTCGGGATGGCGCATGACCATGCTCTCAGTCAGCTCGAGTTCAAGCAGATTGCCCGGCAGCCGCGCGTCTTCGAGGGCCTCGAAAACCGTGTCTTGCAAGCGCTGATCCGCAAACTGCCGCGCCGAGAGATTGACGGCCACCTGGATGTCGCCGACGCCGCTCGCGCGCCATTCGGCCGCCTTGCGGCAAGCCTCGCGAAGCACCCACGCGCCTATAGGCACGATCTCGCCCGTCTCTTCCGCGAGCGGAATGAAATCGGCCGGCATGACGAGACCGAGCGTCGGGCTATTCCAGCGAAGAAGCGCCTCTACGCCCGTGCAGTGATTCGTACGCAAATCGACGCGCGGCTGATAGAACAGCGTAAATTCTCGGTTTGCGATGGCTTGGCGCAAGCACGACTCCATTTCAACACGCCGCTGTAACGACATGCTCATTTGGCGCCGATACATTTGATAGGTGTTCTTGCCTTTCTGCTTGGCGCCATACATCGCAATATCAGCGTTCTTGAGCAGCGTCTGCGCATCGTCGCCGTCTGCAGGGAACGAACTGACGCCGATGCTCGCACTTACCTGCAGCAGCATTGCGCTCACCGGTAAAGGTCGAGCCAACGCGGCCTGTATACCTTCGATGGTGGCGAAGACGTTGGCGGCGCCATCGCCGCGAT
The DNA here is from genome assembly GCA_034668065.1 of Paraburkholderia sp. Taxonomy (GTDB): domain Bacteria; phylum Pseudomonadota; class Gammaproteobacteria; order Burkholderiales; family Burkholderiaceae; genus Trinickia. Next base: position 3,758 of record JAXDQB010000271.1, on the reverse strand, counting down.
TCTTGAGCAGGACGATGAATTCGTCCCCGCCCAGTCGCGCAATCATGTCGGCTTCCGGCACGCCTTCGTTGAGACGAACGGCCACCGCGCGCAGCAGTTGATCGCCGATGTTGTGTCCCAGCGAGTCATTGATATCCTTGAAGCGGTCGAGATCGATGAAAAGAACGTAGAGCTGAGTCTTCTCCGCATTGGCACGTGATAAGGAGTCCTCAAGATGTTCCTTGAACATGAGCCGATTTGGCAGCCCGGTCAGTACATCGTGATTGGCGAGAAAATGCAGGTTGTTTTCGGCTCTGCGGCGTTGCAGGAAATGGCTCATCTGACTTGCAATTGAGCCTGCCATCGCAAGCACCTGCGGCTCGGCGTGGCGCCGTTCTCGCGAATAGAACTCGGCCACTCCAAGCACGTCCGAACCTGAGCACAGGGGGAATGACAGGGTCGTAACAATGCCGCCTTCTGCAAGACGCGACGACGCGGCTCGTCCAATAGACCAATGCGGTGCCGGCGGCACTTCGTTGATCGGCACTTCCGGAGCTCGCGCGCGCAACAGCGATTCGAGCGCTACTACCGACGTCGAATACACCGCGCGCAGCACCTCGTGGCGGCCCGTCGCAGCGGGCCAGAATGCACCGGCGTCCCAATCCATGCCCTTCGTCAGCAGCGCGACGAGATGCTCGAAGACGTCCAATTCGTTCGTGGCGGTCGCGAGCTGAAGCGTGAAAGAATGTTCGAGTTCGCGCGCGCGGTCGATTGACTTTTGCTTTGTGATCTCAAGCGCCGTTCCGCGAAGCGCAGCGCTGCCTGCCGCACCACACGCGCGACCGATGACGCGCAGCCAGCCGCGCCTGCCGCGCGTCGAACGATACCGACATTCGAGCTCGAATGGCTCACGCGTCACACACGTTTGTTGCAATTGACGCAGCAGCATATGGCGATCCGCAGGCTCGATCGCGCGGGCAAGCGTTCCGAGCGCCGCAACACTGGAACGCCGGCCTATGAGACGCGCCATCTCGTTCGAGAGGTGAGCGGTACCGTTGTGCAGGTCGATACGCCAATCTCCGAGATGAGCGATGCGCTGCGCTTCTGCGCGCGCCATTTCGCTTTCGCGCAGGCCCGCTGTCATTTCATCGGCCACTTTCAGTGCACGCGAACGTGCGCTGGACAAGGCATATGTAAGGCCGGCCAACAGCAGGCTGATGATGCAACCCGAGAAAACCGCCATGTTTGGCAGATAGCCTTGCGATCCCGTGAGTACACGAGGGTTTGCGGAGAACACGACGAGCCAGCGCCGTCCTGCAAATACCTGGGTTGTGCGCCGTTTCAAAAACTCATCTGCCGATGCGCGAGCGGCTGTTGCAAAAGCTCCGTTACGCACCAGCGCGCCGGCAAGGCCGTGTGCCACCCCGCCGCTCAATGTGCCGGATGACGCACTGCTCGGCTCACCGGACACGCCTGCAACGCTGTCATACAACAGCGTTGCAGGCGATGGTGCGATTTCCTGCGCGTTGACGCTGCCCCCGTCGTATATCCGGTACCTCATCACATTCAGCGTCGCCGGGCTCACGAGAGCGGCCATCATGCCGTTGATGCGAATGCCGGCTCCTACTGAGCCGACATAGGCGCGACGCCGCTCCTCAGTCGTCGCGGCCGGCATGCCTCTGCGATAGACCGGCAAGCGCATCGCCAGTCCAACAAATTGGGCGCCCCGCTCGGCAAAAATTCGGCGGCCGCTGCTGACCGCCTCACCCGAATCTCGCAAGGTTTTCAGCACATTTTCGCGATCGGGCATCGCATAGAGATCGATGCCTACCGACGCCAGATTGCTCTCGAGCGGTTCGACGTAGGTGAGTATCTCGTGCACCGGACGTGCGGCGCGCGGGTGAACGGAAAACGCGACACCCTCCCTTTGCAACATCGGGTTTGCTCGCTGCCGCGCCGCGAACAACGCGAGATCGGAATCATGTACGTAGAACGCGCAATTCAACGTTTGGAAGCCGGGATATCGCCCCGGCAAATCGAGCCCCGTCACGAAGTCGCGAAATTCGCTGCTAGTCACTTCGTCATCGGCACTCATCAGCGCGCGCATCGTGACGAGCACATCGGAATAGAGGCGAACGCGCACGGCGATCTGCTGCTCGACGCTGCTCGAATCGTTTTCGAAACGCAGCCTCGCCTCGCGTTCAACAAGCGCGGCCAGCAAAAAATAAACGATTAAGGTTGCCCCAAGCCCGAAGAGCAGCGCGCCGAACGTCAGCCCGCCCGCATAACGTTCTCGGCAAAAACGCACGACACATTTGAGTTTTTTGCGCACAACAACCCCCAGGGCGATGCCGAATGACATCGCGCCGCGAACCGATGACTGCGCCGATCATCACCGGTTTCGTGGCACCGTTCGGTACGGCGGTGCGGCCGCCGTCGAAACGCTGTCATTGAAGCCACCAATTCAAAAGCTCATTTCTACCGTTTTTCAAAAAAATAAATCGGCCCATTTTTTAAACAACCCGAGGCCACATTTTTATTTCCATCATGCTCGAAGGATACCGTTTCCCTGTGGGCCTTCAAGCTACGAAAACCCTATCAAAACAAACCCCAAAGTATCGTACTGTTGGGCGATGGAAGTTAACTTCGATCAAAGAAAGCGATAATATCGCCACCCCGCACAACGGCAATAATTACCACTAAAATGCATGCCGCATACCAAATGCCACCACCGTCTGGCTGTTCGACGATGATGCGGGCAATGCAAATATTTGCGCACGCACACCTGCGCTCGCATGGAGGTAGACGGCGTTTAAATAGATATCGGTGCTTTTCGAGAGCAGATAGTCTGCGCCGGCAACGAACTGGTTCCAACCGTTGTTGGCGAGCGTCGAACGTGCATAGCTGGCTGCGAGCGAGAACGCGAAACTGATCGAATACTTGAGACCGCCTTCGGCCGTTCGCAGCGACGCGTTCGTGCCACCTTGACTCAGGTCGACTGTCGTGAGGAGGGCGTGCAAAAGCGCCGGGCCCAATTGATAACTGGCACCGACGCCCGAGCCTGTTAGCTTGTCGAATGTCCGGAACGGCGTCAGCAGACCTTGCGATGTCGTCCCGACGAGCGGCGTGCCCAGCACTGCCGTGCCGATCCCGAATGCGGCCGTGTAGTTGTGGATCTGGACATATGCGGCACCTGCTTTGAACGCACCGATCGCGTACGATGCGCCGAACCCGGCCGCGCTATTGGAGGAGAAACTGCCCGGCTTGCCACCAAACGCATAAAGCGCGCCCAGTTGCAGGCCAGCCAACTGCGGTGTGACATACCGCACGGCGTTGTTGATGCGTTCGGCACCGAGACGATCGAGGTCGCCAAGGTGAAATGCGAATACGGAGGGCGTCAGTGTGCCCGACGAGAATCCCGTCAGGTTGGTGGTCATGAAATCGTATTGCCGACCGAACGTCAAGGTGCCGAGCCGATCGCTTGCGATGCCGACGAACGCCTGGCGCCCGAATTCGAGGCCGCCTTGGGAAAATCGTCCGTCGTAGAGAGTAAATCCATTTTCGAGCCGAAATATCGCGCGCATCCCGTCGCCAAGTTCCTCCATGCCACGTAAGCCCCAGCGGTCCGATTGCGCGACACCGCTCGTTTGACTCCAGGCGTGGGCGCCCCCTTCGTTGGTGACATAGGCAACGCCACCGTCGACGATGCCATAAAGCTGAAGGAGATCGTCGGCGTGAGCGATGCTCACCGAAGCGCAAAGCATGGCGCATACAGTCCA
>JAXDQB010000270.1:0-10532 GCA_034668065.1 Paraburkholderia sp. | reverse complement strand
TCGTCTCGCCATCGGCGGGGACGGGCTGCATTGTTTCCGGGTCGAGCACCGTAACGGCATCCTGCAAATGATAGGACACGCCTTGCCGTGCGTTCAGGCTCGCTCGCTCGCCGACGTCGAGCGAACTCCATTCCGCTTGCTGCGGACAGACTGCGGCCGGCCCGTATACCTCCGTCAGACCGTACACATGCGTGAGTTCGAATCCGAGCCGCTCTAGGTTTTCGATCAGGGCCGCGGGCGGCGCGGCGCCGGCCACCATTGCGCTGACGCGATGATCGATGCCGGCTTTCATTTCGTCAGGCGCGTTGACGAGCATGTTATGAACGATCGGCGCGCCGCAGTAATGGGTGACGTGCTCGCTGCGGATCAGGTCGAAGACCGCCTTCGCCTCAACCTTGCGCAGGCAGACGTTCACGCCGGCGCGAGCGGCAACCGTCCAAGGGAAACACCAGCCGTTGCAGTGGAACATCGGCAAGGTCCAGAGATACACCGCGTGCTTCGGCATGTCCCATTCGAGGATGTTGCTGATGGCATTGGTGTAGGCGCCGCGATGGTGATAGACGACGCCTTTCGGGTTGCCTGTCGTGCCTGAAGTGTAGTTGAGGCTGATTGCGTTCCATTCGTCAGAAGGAAGCTGCCAGCCGAACGCCGGCTCTGCGCTCGCCAGCAGCGCTTCATATTCGATTTCCCCGATTCGTTCGCCGGGGCCGCGGTACATCGGATCGTCGACGTCTACAACGAGGATCGGCCGCTCGATAGCCGGAAGCACCGTGCGCATTACTGTGGAAAACTCGCGGTCGACGAACACCGCTTTGGCTTCGCCGTGGTTAAGCATAAATGCCAACGTCGCTGCGTCCAGTCGCGTGTTGAGCGCGTTGAGGACGGCGCCGATCATCGGGACTCCGAAGTGCGCCTCAACCATCGGCGGGATATTCGGCAACATAAAGGCAACGGTGTCGCCGAAGCCGATGCCGCGCGCGCTGAGCGCAGAGGCGAGCCGGCGTGCCCGCGCATAGGTTTCTCCCCACGTCCGCCGCACGTCGCCGTGCACGACGGCCAGGCGCGAAGGGTACACGGCCGCGCTGCGCTCGATGAACTTCAGCGGCGTGAGCACGGTGAAGTTCGCCGCACGCTTGCCGAGCCCAGCCTCGTACATATCGGCGCTCATAATTGTCTCCTCGCCACGTCGAAGAAGCGTCCTTCCTCGCTTCACACATCACGGATTCTAGTCGTTACAGTGTGATGCGGTTCATGTCAGCGCGTGAAGGTAACGCTTCAGTTGCCCCGAAAGAATCCAGCCCATCGGCGCGACGACGCAAACACAAGTCTGGCTTGGCGCAACACCGTGTGCAGGGGCAGTGGACAAAATGCGCTTGCGATGCGTCTGGCGCCTCGCTTCGTTCCGCGATCAATCGCTTCGGACCTGAGGTTTTCGCGCAAGGGCTAAGCGATAGCATGGGCATGCGTGGGCTCTCTCCCGAATCCCGAACGCTCGACTGCGTCCGATGCGCAAGGCGCTACGTCGTCACGCGGACTACCGGGGAGCCGCGCGAGTAAAGACACCGCCACCTTTGCCGTCGCTGCCTGGGCGCGCTTTGTCTCCGATCTACCGCAGCCTTGTTAGCGCAACCAATAGAAACAATTCGACTCGAGAAGAACATGGAACGGGAATTGTCCGCAGGCGTACCACAAACCACGACGATGCCACGATTTGCGCCGAACTCAGTCGTCGGCGCGCGCCGCTGGCCCAAGTGCCTTTTGCATCCGGATTGCTGGGAACGGCCTCTGCAGGGCACGGTTCTTGCCGTCGACGACCCGCGTGCGTGGGCCGGGACCGATGCGCTCCCTTCGGACGATCCCGACCCTCTTGCGGTGCGAAACCATGTTTTCAAATGCCACGACCATGGCACGCTGGGCCAGGACCTGCCGGTCCTTTGGGCGACCGACGAGGGGGCGATCGTTCGCTGGCAATCCATCTTCGGTTTGCACCGCATCAAGCCCTACGACGAGGACCTTAACGACTGGTTTATGGAGCGCGCACGAGCTTGCGCAAACATTCGCCGCGTTTTTGGCGCAGCAGCACTGGCCATGGCCGCGTAATGCCACCGTCAAAATGAGTTGACGAACGAGTTCGGTTTGATCGCCGCGTTCAGTGCGTTGAGGTTTGCGATTTAAGCTGTCTATATAATGGCGGCGACTTGCCGTTCTGTGTGAAACAAATTACAAATCGCCTTAATCGTTGGGCGTGAGCCCCGGTTGCAGGGCGTCGACGCAACGGCGGGGTGGTGGAGGCTAGCTGTAGGGTGGATCGGTTTTTGGTGTTCGTGAAGATTCAATAATCAAGAGTGCAATGAATCGTCGGGGAATCCAGGGTGAAACTATCAAAAATCAAGTTGTCGTCGAGCCTTCTCATTGTGCTCGTCACGTTTGTCGTTTTTCAGGTGATTGCTCAGGGCCTCGGATTTTGGGCCATGCGAGGAACGCGCAGTGACATCATGCATTTGACTGATCTGGCGATCAGGCAGGCAGCAGCGCTGAACTCGACCGTACGTGACTTGATGGACGCACGTATCAACCTGGCGCGCGCCGCGACGCGCATGGCTCGCGGGGGGGCGGAGCCAGCCGATATCGTCGCGCATGCTCGGCAACGTCTCGCGCAGGCGGACAAAGACTTCTCGAGTTTCGTCGACCAAGCCTCCGGGGATGCTCAAAGCCGTGACCGAGTGGGGCAATTGACGCAGCAGTTTCGGATTCTGCGCAACGCGTTGGGGGATCTGTCCGGCTACCTTGATGCGAACAACTTCCAGTCTTACCTGGATCAGCCAACGCAGCGGTATCAGGACGATTTCATTGCGCAAGCAGATCGGTACGCCGATTTTATTTCCCGCGATGCTGATTCCTCCTTGAATTCGGTAGATCAGCGATATGCGAAGTTCAGTATTGTCGGACTGTTGATGCTGGGAGCGATTCTCATCGTCTCGGCGCTTGCGAGCTTGGCGCTCAAACGCGCCATAGCGAAGCCGCTGGAAGAAACGGAAGCGCTTTTTCAGTCGATCGCGGGCGGACGACTTGATAATTACATTGCCACTTCAGGCTTTCGTGAATTTACGCGCCTTCAGGCTGGACTTAGCGTGATGCAGGTGAGCCTCGCCAAAATTGTCGCATCTGTGCGCACGACAGCGGATTTCATTCACTCGGGTGCTCACGACATCGCGACGGGCAACTCGGAGATCGCCGCACGTACCGAAGATCAGGCTTCTTCGCTGCAAGAGACAGCGGCCAGTATGGACGAATTGACCGCGACGATCGGCCAGACTGCGGAGCACGCCGTCGAGGCCAGCACGTTTGCCGCTGCCGCACTTCGGGAGGCCGAAGCGGGCAACGAAGTGGTGAGCACGGTGGTGGCGCAGATGAACGGGATTGCCGAGAGTGCACGCCGCATTGCTGAGATCATTGCCGTGATTGACGGCATTGCGTTCCAGACGAACATTCTCGCGCTGAACGCGGCTGTAGAAGCGGCTCGCGCGGGCGAACAAGGACGCGGGTTTGCCGTGGTGGCAAGCGAGGTGCGGGCGCTGGCCCAACGCACGGCCGTCGCCGCCAAGGAAATCAAGCAATTGATCGAGAGTTCAGTGAGCCGATCGGAGCAAGGTGTCAATCTCGTCGAGCAAGCAAAGGTTGCCATAGGGACGGTTTCTCAGTCGATTTCGCGTGTCGCGGGGATGATCGGCGAGATCAGCGGAGCGTCAATCGAGCAAAGCGCGGGATTCGAGCAGATGAACCGGGCGATTTCGGAAATGGACAGTATGACGAAACAAAAGGCGATGCTCGTTGAGCGTGCGGCAAGGGCGGCAAAAGACTTGAACGAGCAGACGAACCATCTGATCGGCGCTGTCGCCAAGTTTCACCTGGAGTAGCCGCATCCCAGCAATCGTCGTCACGCCGTGAGCGTTCCGCGACGACGTATTCGAAACGGAGGTTGATGTGCCGAAGCGTGACGGGATGCGACGTGCGCCAAGCATGCGAGATTGACAAATTGTTCAATTTTGAATATGTTCCAGCGCTGCCTAAGTTAGGCAGCTGAGCAGTACTAACGAAATTGCGGAATGGCTCGAGAATGCGTTCTTTCATCTTGCCCCGCGAATGGACGCCACGCGGTTGCGTGTCAATCCGTTTCCCGTTTGCTCGAGACCACGCCGAGAGCGTTGAAGACCGAGGGGCGCCGCGTGTTTGATGCGCAAACTCAAGCAGTTTTGCAATATGGAAGTGCGCAGGGAAATGGAATTTGTGGCGCTCCATTCGGGCGTTTCACGGGCAATGGTATATAGAAATGCGAAATGACGATAGGCTGGTACTTCTCGACAAGGACGCGGTCGAGTCTTTATTGACGGCGGACCACGTAATTGAGGCTGTGCGGGAGGCGTTCGTACTGCACAGCGATCGGGAGGGTCGGGTTTTCCAGGTCGTGCGGGAACGGCTCTCGACGGGCGGCGTTTTTGGAATTAAATCGGGCGACGTTCATGCCCAAAGTCTGCTTGGCTTCAAAGCAGCTGGTTTTTGGCCCGCCAACCGCCAGATAGGGGGGGAGCCGCATCAAGCGACCATCATGCTCATCGATCCGGCCACGGGGCGCCCGACTTGCGTGATCGACGGCAACGCCGTCACGACGATGCGCACTGGTGCCGCGGGCGGTTTGGGTCTCCTATCCCTTGCCCGCCCGGACAGCACGCGTGTCTGCATATTCGGCACCGGGGTACAGGCTTCTATTCAGCTTACCTTCGCTTTGCGCCTCATGCCAACGCTCACGCACGTGCAGTACGTCACGATAACCGGGGAGAAGGACGAAGCATTTGAATCGCAGTTCCGTTCGCGTTGCGAAATCCGTTTGGCGGAGGATCGCAATCTTGCGGTGGCAAACAGCGATATCGTCATTACCGCGACGCCCGGGGCGGGCGCACTCTTCGATCTAGAGGCGGTGCGGCCAGGCACGCATTTTAACTGCGTCGGTGCGGACACGAAGGGCAAACGCGAGCTTCCTGAAGGTTTGTTGAAGCGCGTTCGGCTTATTGTCGACGACCGTATCCAAGCGAGGGAAATTGGGGAAACCCAATGGGCAGCAGACACGGAAACGGTCGAATTGGGCGATCTGCTTACCAACAAAGCGCATCTGAACCGGCAACCCAGCGATATAACGGTGTTCGATATGACAGGGCTCGCCTTGCAGGACCTGACGGTCGCCCGCATGCTGCGTGATCGCGCGATCGCAGCTGACGTGGGCGCATCGATCGCCTGGCCCTGGTGAGTGCGGGCTGAAATTTGAAGCGGCTGGCGCGGCGGACAAATGATGCCGCCACCCGAATAAACAAGCCTTGTCAACGATGGATACCGACATGCATGATCTTCCGACTTATTCCGATGTAAAGGCTGCGGCCGAGCGAATCGAAGCCAAGGCTCACAAAACGCCGGTCATGACATCGCGCACGGTCGACGCCGAGCTGGGTGCGCGCGTGTTTTTCAAGTGCGAGAATTTCCAGCGTATGGGCGCCTTTAAATTTCGCGGCGCGATGAATGCGCTCTCGCAGTTTGACGAGCGTCAGCGGGAAAAAGGCGTGGTGGCTTTTTCATCGGGCAACCATGCGCAGGCAATTGCCCTGGCTGCAAAACTGCTCGGCATTCCGGCCACCATTGTGATGCCGCTCGACGCGCCCGCAGCCAAGGTTGCCGCGACCAAGGGTTATGGCGGCAATGTGGTGACTTACGATCGTTACACGGAAGATCGCGAACAGATCGGGCGCGATTTGGCCGCAAAACATGGTTTGACCTTGATTCCGCCTTATGACCACCCGCATGTGATCGCGGGTCAGGGTACGGCGGTCATGGAGCTCATCGAGGAAGTGGGTGAGCTTGACGCATTGTTCGTCTGCCTGGGCGGCGGTGGCCTGCTTGCGGGATCCGCGCTCGCGGCGCGCGAACTCTCCCCGCATTGCAAGATCTACGGTGTCGAGCCGGAGGCGGGCAACGATGGTCAGCAGTCCTTCAAATCCGGCAGCATCGTGCATATCGACACGCCGAAGACCATTGCCGACGGTGCGCAGACTCAGCATCTGGGCCAATACACATTCCCGATCATTCGACGCGACGTTGACGACATTCTCACTGTCTCCGACGATCAGCTCATCGAATGCATGCGTTTTTTTGCCGAACGCATGAAGATGGTTGTCGAGCCAACCGGTTGCCTTGGCTTTGCCGCTGCGCGCGAAATGCGTGAGGAACTCAAAGGCAAGCGAGTCGGTGTCATCGTGAGCGGCGGCAACGTCGACGTAGGGCGCTACGCCAGTTTCCTGGCCGCCTGATTCGAGCGAGATCTCTCAATATTGACGGCCGCTGAAAGTCGGCGTGTGGAAGTACATTGGGTATTTGGAAGCTTATGTCACTGAAGTCACTGAAGTCACTGAATAAATTGGAAACGCCAGCAGCGCTCATCGACCGGCCTCGAATGGCGCGGAATATAGAGCGTATGCAACAGCATTTGACGCGACTCGGCGTCAAGTTTCGGCCGCATATCAAGACGTCCAAATGCGTGCAAGTCTGGCAAGCGCAGGCCGATGCCGGTGCATCGGGAATCACTGTTTCGACTCTTCGGGAAGCGGAGCAATTCTTTGCCGCGGGCGAACGGGATATTCTGTACGCGGTTTCCATCATCCCATCCAAGCTCGAAAGAGCACTTGCGCTGCGCCGTAAGGGCTGCGACTTGAAGCTGATCGTGGACAACGTCGAAGCGGCCAAGGCGGTTGGCGACTTTGGCCGTGCCCATGGAGAGACCTTTGAAGTCTTGATCGAGATCGATACGGATGGTCACCGGTCCGGAATTCAGCCGGAGGACGCTGTACTGTTGAATGTGGGACGAGTTCTGCATGAGAACGGGGTCAACTTGGGTGGGGTGCTGACCCACGCGGGTTCGAGCTACGAGTTACACACGCCCGAGGCGCTGGCAGCGATGGCGGAGCAAGAGCGCGCAGGTTGCGTGCGGGCCGCTCAGCGCTTGCGTGACGCCGGGTTGCCTTGCGAGACAGTCAGTGTCGGGTCGACGCCCACGGCGCTCTCTGCGCAAAATCTGGACGGAGTCACCGAAGTGCGGGCGGGGGTCTATGTATTTTTTGATTTGGTGATGCATAACGTTGGAGTATGCAAAATCGATGACATTGCGCTTAGCGTGCTGACGACGGTTATTGGGCACCAAATCGAAAAGGGGTGGGTGATCGTGGACGCAGGCTGGATGGCCATGAGTCGAGACCGCGGCACTTCGAAACAATCCCGTGACTATGGCTACGGTCAAGTGTGCGCATTGGACGGCACGGCCTTGGCTGGATATCAGATGATCGGCGCCAATCAGGAGCACGGCATTCTTGCTCTGTCGGAAGAAGGTTGTGCGGACGCCGTGGTGCAACGCGATATTGCGGAGCGTTTCCCTATCGGGACGAAACTGCGCGTGTTACCCAATCACGCCTGTGCGACCGGCGCCCAATATCCGGTTTACCAAGCGCTGGATGCGAATGGTGAAGTCGCTGAGTGGCCGCGCAGTTACGGTTGGTAAGCGGAACGGCGGCCATGTTTGGGTTTTTTGAATCCGGGTTGGTGTCGCGCTTTAGGCAATTCGATTACCTCACGCAACGGCGGTAACGTTCGCGCTCCGGTGGGCGCGAACTTGCCGAAAAAGGAATCATTACAATGAAAAATCGCCTCACGTTATATATAGTCGTCGGTATGGTGCTGGGCATTGTTGTCGGATATCTGTGCCATGCCGGCGCGGCCAATCCAGACCAAGCCAAGGCGATCGCCGGATATTTTTCGATCATCACGGACATTTTCCTGCGGCTCATCAGGATGATCATTGCGCCGCTGGTGTTCGCGACACTTGTTTCGGGACTGGCTGGCATGGAGGGCGGTCAAAGTGTGGGCCGCATCGGCTTGCGCACGATCATTTGGTTCGTGTGCGCTTCGCTGGTCTCGCTCGCCCTCGGCCTGCTTTTGGCCAATGTGTTGCAGCCCGGCAGCGGATTGCACATGACCGCGAGTAGCGACACCGTCAATACCGGCCTCAACACCGCCGGGCTGAACTTTAAGGACATCGTCGAACACGCATTTCCGAACAGCTTGCTTGATGCGATGGCCCGCAACGACATCTTGCAGATTCTGGTGTTCTCGCTCTTGTTCGGCCTCGGATTGGGTGCGCTCAAACACGATCCCCGCGTCAAGGTGTTGGTGCAGGCCATCGACGGGCTGGTGGAAGTCATGCTGCGCCTGACCGGCTATGTGATGCTTGCGGCGCCGTTTGGCGTGTTTGGTGCGATCGCCTCGGCGGTCACGTTGCGTGGCCTCGGCATCCTGATCACCTACGGCAAACTGATCGGCTCGTTCTATATCGGCCTGGTCCTGCTGTGGGCGGTGCTTATCGGCATCGGATATGTTTTTCTCGGCAAACGGGTCGGTTCACTGCTCAAGGCGGTGCGCGAACCGGCAATGCTGGCGTTTTCCACCGCAAGTAGTGAAGCTGCCTATCCGCGCTTGATCGAAGCACTGGAGAAATTCGGCGTCGACAAGAAGGTGGTCGGATTCACGCTGCCGCTGGGTTACGTGTTCAATCTGGACGGCTCGATGATGTATCAGTCGTTCGCAGCAATCTTTATCGCACAGGCTTTCGGCATGAATATGCCGCTGTCGCAACAGATATTGATGCTGCTGGTGCTGATGCTGAGCAGCAAGGGTATGGCAAGCGTGCCGCGCGGCTCGGTAGTGGTGGTTGCCGCCGTGGCGCCGCTCTTTCACCTGCCTCTTGAGGGGGTGGTGATGGTGTTGGCGATCGATCAGATTCTCGACATGGGCCGCACAATGACGAATGTCATCGGCAACAGCGTAGCGACCGCAGTTATCGCGAAATGGGAAACCGAGCGCAGTGGCGCACATGCCGGCACGCCTCTCGAGCAAAGGCAGCGGGAAGCACAATGACAGCTTCGCAGGGGCAGGTTGGCGGTTTTGGCGTCATCGGTGGTCTCGGCCCGCGCGTCGGAGCCGAGCTGTTTCTCAAGATCTTCGAGGAAACAGTTTCACGCGGCAATGCCGAGCCTCTCGCTGCGGTCATCGAGCACTATCCGTATCGCGACGCGAACGCACCCCGAGCCGCGACTACGGAGCGCAAGCTATATATCTTCGATATGATCCGTGCCTTCGAAAGGCAGGGTGTCACGACGGTCGCGCTGCCGTGCTTCTTGAGCCATACGTTCATCGAGGAATTGCAGGAGAACTCGTCACTGCGGATCGTCGACCTGCTTGACGCATTGCGCAGCCATGTGAGGCGCCTTTATCCACGGGCATGCCGGATCGGTGTCTTGACCTCGGACTACATGCGCCGCGAGCGGCTCTTCGAAAGGTATTTCACCGCACCGGAGTTCGAAGTGCTGCATCCGCGCCAGCCTGCGGGAGGCGACGTCGATCTCGTCACCCGTGCAGTGTGCGGCGAAGAGGGTATTGAGAGCGGACATCTCACTGGACGGCCCGTCGAACTATTGCGCGAAGCTTGCGCGGATTTGATGGCGCAGGGTGCGGAAGTCATCGTGCCGGGCATGACCGAAATCGCCCTTGTAGAGAAACAGATCGGGCCGATAAATGGCACGTTGATCGACTGGCATCTCGCATACGCGCAATACGTCGCGGCAGGGCATTTCCCTAAACCCAGCCGGGTGTTCAAAGTAGGCGTGGTTGGCGGCGTCGGTCCGGCGGCAACGGTGGACTTTCTGCAAAAGGTTGTACGCGGCACGCCTGCCGTGTGCGATCAGGATCACATTAAGCTGCTGGTCGAACAAAATCCGCAAATTCCCGATCGGACGAAACACCTGGTTGGCGACGGCCCGGACCCCACGATGTCGCTGTATGCGACCTGCAAGAGACTTGAGACAGGCGGTGCGGGCATTATTGCAATTCCATGCAACACCGCGCATGCTTTCGTCGAGCGGATCCAGCCGTACCTGAACGTGCCGATCGTCAATATGCTGACGGTCACCGCCGCGTACTTGCGCGGGACGTTTCCCGAGCTTCGCCAGGTCGGGCTGCTTGCGACGACCGGCACAATCATGAGCGGCGTCTATCAGAAGGCGCTCGAAGCGTACGGGATGACTCAGGTCGTCCCGAGTAACGCGTCGCAAGCACGCGTGATGAACGCGATTTATGGCCCCCAGGGCGTGAAGGCGGGTTGCACCGTCGGCGAATGTATCGACGACATTACCGCGGCGGCGGATGACCTGATGGAGCAAGGCGTCGAGGTGATCATTCTCGGCTGCACCGAGTTGCCCTTGCTGCTGCCGAAGAGTGAAATAGGCGCTGCGAGCGGCCGGGTCGCGACGCTGGTGGATCCGACGGACATTCTCGCGAAGCGTTGCATCGCGTATGCGCGCGGAGAGTTCGTTCCCGAACCCTCCGGCCCCCAGGCACGCGTTGCATGAACACTGCGTAATGGTGGAGAAATCTATGGCCTCACC
>JAXDQB010000269.1:0-2970 GCA_034668065.1 Paraburkholderia sp. | reverse complement strand
CGACCCCCACCATGTCAAGGTGGTGCTCTAACCAACTGAGCTACGAGCCTGGAGAAGAAAAAATTATATGGGGTCTTCTGAGACTTGGCAAGCACTTTTATGCATTCATGTGAAACATTTCGAATCGGCACGCGCAGACCGTGGCGCAGGTCTTGTCAATCAAGCCTTGCGGGTCGCCCGCTCCACCCCGCTCACTTCGCCCAGCAGCGCGCAGGCCCGCTGTACTTGCAGCGAATTCGACACTTCGACGGTGAACTGCATGAAGGCGGAATTGCGACGGCTCATCGTCTTCACGCCGACGACGTTCAACTTCTCACGCGCGAACACCTCGGAGATATCACGCAAGAGCCCCTGCCGGTCCTGCGCCTCGATCGCGATGTCAACCGGATACACTGACACCCCGCGCCCGCCGAGGACATCGGCCGACCACGCCGTCTGGAGCACCCGCTCCGGCGCTCGAGCCGCCATGCGCACGAACATCGGGCAGTCATTGCGATGGATCGAAACGCCCTTGCCGCGCGTCACGAAGCCGCTGATATCGTCAGGCGGCGCCGGGCGGCAGCAACGCGCAAGCTGCGTGAGCAGCGCATCGACGCCAACCACGAGCACGCCGGCCGAAGCCCCCCGCGCGACGCTCGCCCCGCTGCCACGCTTTTCGAACTGCGCGGGCACTTCAGCCTGAGGCTCGGGCGGCGGCGTATCGGTGAGCGCGTGCTCGATGTTGCGCAGGCTGTACTCCTCCTTGCCGACGACAGCAAAGAGGTCCTCCGGCGACTTGAAGCCGAGCTTGGCGGCCAGCTGATCGAGATTGACCGAGGTCTTGCCCTCGCGCTGCAATGTCTTTTCGACCATCGCGCGACCGTTCGCAACGTTCTCCTGCAGTTCGATCGCATTGAACCAGGCGCGAACCTTTTGACGCGCACGGGCGCTCTGCAAGTAGCCGAGGTGCGGGTTGAGCCAGTCGCGCGACGGCCCCCCTTCCTTCACCGTGACGATCTCCACCGTCTGGCCGTTCGCGAGCGGCGTATTGAGCGGCACTATCGCGCCGTCCACGCGCGCGCCACGGCAACGGTGGCCGAGTTCGCTATGGAGGTGATAGGCGAAATCGACGGGCGTCGCACCCTGCGGCAACGCAATCACCCGTGCCTGCGGTGTCAACACGTAGATGTGATCGTCGTCGAGCGTGGCCTGCCGCAATTGCTCCCACGGCATGCTCGCGGCCGCCTCGCTATCGTCGCCCTCCGCGACCTCGTCCTTCCAGGCGAGCAGCTGGCGCAGCCAGGCAATCTTCTCGTCGTATTTCTCGCTTGCGCTGATTTGTCCACTGTAGCCGCGCGAGCCTGCTTCCTTGTAGCGCCAGTGCGCGGCCACACCGTACTCCGCGAACCGATGCATCTCCTGCGTTCGGATCTGAACTTCGAACGCGCGGCCGTCGTCGCCGATGGCAACCGTATGCAGTGACTTGTAGCCGTTGGGCTTCGGACGCGAGATGTAGTCGTCGAATTCTTTCGGCACCGGCTGCCAAAGGTTATGCACGGTGCCGAGCACCGTATAGCAATCCTTAATGTCCGGCACGATCACGCGAAACGCGCGCACGTCATAGAGCTCGGCAAAGTCGAGTGCCTTGCCGCGCATCTTGCGCCAGATGCTGTAGATATGTTTTGGCCGGCCGCTGACCTCGGCAGGGATCTGCGCCGCGGCGAGTTCCTGTTGCAGCCGCTCGATCGCGCTTGCCACGTACGTCTCGCGCTCCACGCGCTTCTCGTCGAGCAGCTTCGCGATGCGCTTGTAGGTTTGGGGGTCTTCGAAACGAAACGCAAGATCCTCGAGCTCCCACTTCAACTGCCAGATACCGAGCCGGTTCGCGAGCGGCGCGAAGATTTCGAGGGTTTCGCGCGCCACGTCTGTGCCTGGCGAGGTCTTCGTCGCCGCGTAATAACGGAGCGACTGTAAACGCGCGGCAAGACGGATCAGCACCACCCGAATGTCCTGCGCGAACGCGAGCAGCATCTTGCGCAACGCCTCGATCTGCGCGCGGCGCTCGGCCTGGGCATCGCGCCCGGCCTCGGGCGGCGCGCTTCGCGCGGCGCGCAGGCTCACGGTGCCAAGACGCAGGAGCTTGCGCACATCGCCGACGAGCTGCGCGACCTCCTCGCCGAAGCGCTCAGCAATGACACGCTCCGGCTTGTCCAGACGCGGCGTGAGCGCAAAGAGCGCCGCCGCCAGCACGGCTGGCGGGTCGACGTTGAGCTTGCGCACGATCGCGGCCGTGCCCTCGGCGTGATCGGCGAGCCGCTCGCCCGAGGGCAGCCGTGCGTCGCCCGCGTGCTGGCGCACGAAGGCGATCGCGTCCTCGTAGGACGGCACGGTGGCCGCGTCGTTTTCGGCAATCATCGCTTGATGGTCCGCTTGGTGCTCCGTTAATCGCACATCTTCGAACGCTATCCGACCCCCGCGCGGACGCCAGACGTCACTCAGCTCCGCTGTGCAGCGACTACGACGACTTCGACGAGGCAGTCAGGATTCGCGAGCTTTGCTTCGACGGTGGCGCGCGGCGGCGTCGCACCCTGGGCAACCCATGCGTCCCATACGGCGTTCATGGCGGGGAAATGCGTCATGTCCGACAGATAAATTTGCACGAACAGCAAGTGCGACTTGTCGCTGTTCGCTTCGGCAAGCAGCCGGTCGACACTGCCGAGCACTTGTTGCGTTTGACTGGTAATGTCCTGCGTCGCGTCCTCGGCGATCTGCCCGGCCAGATAAACGGTGCCGTTGTGAATTGCAATTTCGGAAAGGCGCTTGCCGACGTGATGACGAATGACTGCCATTTGAAAAGATCCTGATTTGATGTAAAGGTTGATTGGCCGTTTGCCGCTGCGTCGCGCACTGCCCGCTTTTCGCCCGCTTTTCGCCCGCCTCACCCACTCGAGCGCGGATTTGGCGCCGATCCGGCACACGGCAACCTAATAT
>JAXDQB010000268.1:0-4430 GCA_034668065.1 Paraburkholderia sp. | reverse complement strand
TTACGGCCACCCTTGGGCGGTACGTTCGCGATCGTGCCTTCGATGATCTTCAAGAGCGCTTGCTGCACGCCCTCACCCGACACATCTCGGGTGATCGACGGATTGTCGCTCTTCCTGCTGATCTTGTCGATTTCGTCGATATAGACGATGCCCCGCTGCGCCTTCTCGACTTCGTAATTGCAATTCTGCAGCAGCTTCTGAATGATGTTTTCGACGTCCTCGCCGACGTAGCCGGCTTCGGTCAGCGTCGTCGCGTCCGCAATCACAAAGGGCACGTTTAGAAGACGCGCAAGTGTCTGCGCAAGCAACGTCTTGCCGGAGCCCGTCGGGCCGATCAGCAAAATATTGCTTTTGGACAACTCGATGTCGTCCTTCTTCTCCAGGTGCTTCAGTCGCTTGTAATGGTTGTAGACCGCCACGGCGAGTATCTTCTTCGCCCGCTCCTGACCGATCACATATTGATCGAGAATCTCGCGAATCTCCTGCGGGCTCGGCAGGTCGGACTTTGACAAGCCCGCATCCGAACCTGACCCCGCGGCTTCGTCGCGAATAATTTCGTTGCACAAGTCGATGCATTCATCGCAAATGAACACCGACGGGCCTGCAATCAGCTTCTTCACTTCATGCTGGCTCTTGCCGCAAAATGAGCAATACAACAGCTTTTCGCTGTTCGAACCTTTCTTGTCCGCCATGGATATACGAGCCTCCGGACACTCGAATCACTACGCACGCCGGGCGTGCCGTTCATTCACCGCCCCACCGTTTAGGGTCGGCACAAATCGGCGGATCCTCTCTGTTTGGCGCCTCTACCACCGACGCCCCCCGTCACATTATCAACCATTTACAACACCGCTTGAGTCGGCATCCACACGAAGTGTAAAAGAGTGCCGACCCTTGCGCGGCTTATTATGGCCGCTTGTGCAACACTTGGTCGATGAGGCCGTAAGCCTGAGCATCCTCGCCCGCCATGAAGTTGTCGCGGTCGGTGTCGCGCGCGATGCGCTCGACGGGCTGCCCCGTATGGTGCGAGAGCAGCTGATTTAGCCGTTCCTTCAGATACAGGATCTCACGCGCCTGAATTTCTATGTCCGAGGCCTGTCCCCGCGCGCCGCCCAGCGGCTGGTGAATCATCACGCGTGCGTTGGGCAGCGCGAACCGTTTGCCCTTCGCGCCCGCAGCAAGCAGGAATGCCCCCATGCTCGCGGCAAGCCCCATGCAGAGGGTCGAAACGTCCGGCTTGACGAACTGCATCGTGTCGTAGATGGCCATCCCCGCCGAAACCGAGCCGCCCGGGCTGTTGATGTAGAGACTGATGTCTTTGTCCGGATTCTCACTTTCCAGGAACAGCAGCTGCGCGACCACGAGGTTCGCCGTCTGATCGTTGACTTCGCCGACCATGAAGACAACCCGCTCTTTCAGCAGGCGCGAATAAATATCGTACGAACGCTCGCCTCGACCGCTCGTTTCCACGACGATCGGAACGAGCCCCAGCGCCTGCGTTTCCAGATCCCGCGGCGCGTGGGAGGCCAACGTGTCCAGCATTTGAGCGCGAAAGGTCATGCAATGGATCCTTGTTCGGAATGATCTTGAATGGCGGCGCCAGACATCCGGCAACAGAAAAAACGGCGTGCAGCCGTCGCCCCGACAGCCCGCACGCCGTGCGCGACGATACCTTACGCTTGCGCCGAGGCGCTCGCCAGTGCTTCGAAGCTGACTTCCTTGTCCGTCACCTTCGCCTTGCCCAGCACGAATTCTACGACGTTGCTTTCCACGACGTAGGCTTCCATTTCTGCCAGGCGCTGCTTGTTCGAATAATACCAGCGGATGACTTCCTTCGGGTCTTCGTAGCTCTTTGCGAATTCCTCGACTTCGATGCGGATCTGCTCGGGCTTTGCCTCGAGGCTGTGCGCCTTCACGAGTTCGGCCAGCACAAGGCCCAGCTTCACGCGACGTTCAGCCTGCTCCTTGAAGATTTCCGCCGGAATCGGGGTGTTCTCGACGTTGGGTACGCCACGCTGCGCGAGGTCCTGGCGCGCCAATTCCACGAGACGCTGCTGATCCTGTTCGACGAGCGCTTTCGGCACATCGAGCTCGGAGATCTTGAGCAGGGCGTCCATTACCTGATTCTTGACAATCGACTGCGTGCGGCGCTTTGCTTCGCGCTCAAGGTTTTCCTTGATTTCAGCGCGCATCTTCGTGGTGTCGCCGTCGGCGACGCCGAGCGATTTCGCGAATTCGGCGTCGATCTCGGGCAGACACGGCCACTCGACCTTTTTCATTGTGACGGTGAACTGTGCCGTCCTGTCCGCCAAGTCTTGGCTCTGGTAGTCCTCCGGGAACTTGAGCTCAAATTCGCGCGTCTCGCCGACATTCAAGCCTGTCGCCCCCTGCTCAAACTCCGGCAACATGCGGCCCTCGCCAAGCACGAAAGCGAAATCCTCCGCGGAGCCGCCCTGGAACGCCTCGCCGTCGAGCTTACCGACGAAATCGACCGTCACACGATCGCCGCTTTGCGCCGCCGTGTCCGCACCGCCGTCACCGTGCTCGCCGGCTTCGCCGCGAACGTGAAACTGTGCGCGCTGCTTACGCAGGATGTCGAGCGTGCGATCAATCTCGGCATCGGAGATTGTGGTCACCGTGCGCTCGATTTCGGCCAAGGCCAGATCGCCGAGCGTCACGTCCGGATAGACCTCGAACGTCGCATCGAACGCGTAGTCTTGCGCATCCGCGCCTTCTTTCGGGCTGAAGTTCGGCTGGCCCGCAACGCGCAGGTTCTCCGCGCGGCTGACTTCGAAAAACTGCTTGCCGACCTTGTCGCTCAGTACCTCGGCCTCCACCTGCCCCGCGTACTGCTGCGTCACCATCTTGAGCGGCACCTTGCCGGGACGGAAGCCCGGCATGCGCACGTTCTTCGCGATCTGTCGGATACGGGATTCAATCTCCTTTTGCACCGCCTCCTTCGGCAGAGAAATCGTCATGCGGCGTTCGAGCTTGCCGAGGTTTTCAACAACGTTAGCCATGGCTTCAATCGTCCTAAATTGTTCAAGCGAGTCATTAGTCTTCGCCGTGTCCGCCGTGCCCGCCGCTCCACCTGCTTCAGGGTTTCACCGCTTTGTAGCGCTTGGTCGCCTCACCGCAGACTCCCCTCACGGGGGCGGCCGTGCCCATCGTGCAGAACAGCGAATGACCACGGAGCCAGTAAGGCCACGAAAAGGCGGCGCCGCATTACCGCCCTTTTCGCTTCGCGCTCACGGCCGGAAGCACGGTTCGGATCCGAAGAATCGAGTATTCTAGCAAACTATTTGCTCCATCTAACGGCCTTCGCCGATTTGCCCGACTTTGGATAAGGTGCGCGCTGATGGCGGCTGCGGGCGTCAACCTCATGACCCACGCGCGTCAGGAGGGCTCGCCATTTCCCGGCGCGCCTTTCCCCCGCCGCAGTGCGCTCTATTGGGCAAGTGCTGAAGCGCCAACGCTAGCCGATCGCAATGCTAAGCTGTCGCCCGGACGCCGGTTGCGCGCTTCGCCGGCACAGATAATCGTCAATATCCGGAGACATTATGCCGAACTCCTCGCCCTCGCCTGTCGTCGTCATCGCCCCCGATTCGTTCAAAGGATCGCTGAGCGCACAAGCCGTCGCAGAGGCCATCGCCGCCGGCATCCTGCGTGCGCGGCCCGACGCCGTGGTGCGGCTCTGCCCGATGGCTGACGGCGGCGAAGGCACGCTCGACGCCATGCTCGCGCGCGGCGGCGAGCGGCGCGCCATGCGCGTCCGGGGCGCGTCGGGCGCCGAGCGCGACGCTGCCGTGGGCCTCCTTCCCGATGGCAGCGCGATCGTCGAGACAGCCGAGATCGTCGGCATTACCGACGCGGTGGCCATGCTCGAGCCAGTGCAAAAGCGCAGCACGCGCGGGATGGGCGAAGCGATCCGCCTGCTGCTCGACGCGGGCGTGCGCCGGTTTTTCGTCGCACTCGGCGGCAGCAGCACCAACGACGGCGGTGCCGGGCTTCTCGTTGGCCTCGGCCTGAAGCTCTTCGACAACGAAGAACGCGAACTCGAGCCGACACCGGCCGACCTCGAGCGCCTTGCACGCGTCGATGCGTCCAGGCTCGATGCGCGGCTCGCGCAGGCGTCATTCGTCGGCATGTCGGACGTCGACAATCCGCTTACCGGAGAGCACGGGGCAACAGCCGTCTTCGGCCCGCAAAAAGGCGTGCAGGCCACGCAGATCAGCTCGATCGACGGTGTGCTCGGCCGTTTCGCGGCACTCCTTGAAGCGGCGCTTGGACGCCAGGCCCAAGATCTGGCCGGGTCCGGCGCGGCCGGGGGCCTCGGGTTCGCGTTGCGCATGCTGGGTGCCGAGTTTCAACCGGGCGCTGAGGTCGTTGCTGCGCAATTGGGACTCGATGCCGCACTCGACGGTGCGAAC
>JAXDQB010000267.1:0-3896 GCA_034668065.1 Paraburkholderia sp. | reverse complement strand
ATCTGCAGCGGTCCAGGCATACTGTCGCCGCTCTTTCAAATTGCCGAGCGCGTATTCGATCTCCGCACTGTGCGCGGCGCCAAGGACGGGCTGGACGCTTCGTCCCTGCTCGCCGTTCAATTCGGGCGGGCGTGGATGCGTGTAGTGATAGTAGTAGACAGGCGCGCGTCCGGTCTGCCGATGCAAGTCCATCCAGCGCCACGTGCTGTGACTGATGAATAGATCTCCCGCGAGGGCGGTCCCTGAGCGCATCACTTCGTTATTGTCGTTGCCGGGGTAAAGCGCCAGGACTTCGTCTGCTCGATCCCGAAAACGTCGTCTTTATTGTCTGGTGCCAATTCTCCGGCGTTGGCGCCGCGCCTCCGAGCAGCGTACTGAAATGGTCTTCCTGCGAATTCGTGCCAATCAGCAGCGGCACTTGAGCTTGTCCTCCGGTGTTGAAAACGGATTCGGGCAAGTCGGTCAGGAAATAGCCGTCGACATGCGGCCAGAACAACGAGGGCGCCGGCCTCATGGTGTCGGCCGAAGCCGCGAGCAGCGTCATGGCCGGTAGCGCGCGCAATTGTTGTAGCGATGTCGCTTCGACGCGCGAGGCGAAGTTCGCGGCGGCGCGCTCGGCTTGCTCGCGCTGCCACGGACTGAGCGTCGCGAACGCACCGCCGCTCTTGCCGATCGCGCGCGCAAAAAGCCCGCGCGATAACGGCGAGGCCATATGGGCGCTGATCGAAATGGCCCCGGCGGAATTGCCTGCGATCGTTACTTGCGCCGGGTCACCGCCGAACTGAGCGATGTTGTCCCGAACCCAGCGCAGCGCGGCGACCTGGTCAAGCAAACCGTAGTTGCCGGCCGTGCCGTGCGGCGATTCACCTGCGGCTTCGGGCGGCGCAAGGAAGCCGAATGCTCCTAGCCGGTAGTTCACGGTGACCGTGATGATGCCGCGTGCGGCGAGACTCGCGCCGTCATAGCGATCTTCCGAACCGTCGCCGCTGACGAATCCTCCGCCGTGCAAATAGACGAGCACGGGCAGCTTGGCGTCCGGGCTGCGGGCCGGCGTCCAGACATTCAGGTAGAGGCAGTCCTCACTCATTTCGTCCGAGCGGAATACTGGCCTGAAGACGTGCAATTGCATGCAACGAGGCCCGAATTTCCACGCTTGGCGAACGCCAGCCCATCGCGCGACCGGTTGAGGTTCGCGCCAGCGTAGCTCCCCGACCGGCGGCGCCGCGTAGGGAATGCCTCGGAACACGCGCAAATCGGCTTGGCCGTTGCGCAGCCGCGCGCCTTCGATCACGCCGTCGGACAACTGAACCTTCGGCGCTAGCGGCGCGGGCAGCGCACCTGCGGTGCCGGGCAGCAAGCATGAAAACGATACGGCGGCTGTGGCGATATAGAGTCTCGCTGTACGACTGAATCGGAATCTCATCGTGTTGCCTCCTTCTGATAGGACACGTAGTCCACACCACCATTGGGTGGGAGGCTTCGATCATCTTGCGGGGCGAATTCGAGATCGGTTCTTTTTTGGAAATAAGACTAAGTGAAGCTCGATGCTTCGTGTGCCGTGCCAGCGCTTCATGAGCTTGGTGTGTTTTTGGGAAACGATGTCGGCAAATTCGGCATCGGCAAGGCCGTCGAGTACGCGCCGCCGCAACGCGGTAGTTCCCGGGCAATGACATCTTGTTCGGGCGGCCATGCGAAGGCGGGTTCGGATTTGAATGGAAAAGGCAGGTGGCTCAAAAGCAACGAATAAATATACGGATGAGTGCCCGCGTTTCCTGCTCAGACAATGCAGTACCCAAGCCCTGGAGAAAGCGGCTGCGCGCTACCGTCGGATATTGCTGCTGCCGCTCGGTGTGGCAGTCATCCCGCGATAATCCGGCAGTTCCTTGAACGCGACACCGCGCGCCTTCGCGAAAAGCGCCAGCATGTCCGGCAGCCGCTTGATAATGTCGAGCCGCCGCGCCTCGCTGTAGGGATGCGCATGAACGAACCCATTCGCCTTGTCGCGGCGCGTAGCGGCGGCGAGCTTGTCCCATAGCGGCACGGCGGCGCGCGGATCGAAGCCGGCGCGCGCGGCGATGTCGCCGCCGATGACGTCGGCCTCGGTCTCGTCGGTGGCGTCGTATCGGATCGAGGCGAACGCAGTACCGGTGCCCGATGCGGTCCCGGTCGTTTCGCCGAGCTCGGCCACGCCGAAAAGCCTGGGCATCGGGCTGGCCCCGAGCTGCAACACCTGCTGAGCGCCCAGTCGCTCGCGCACCTGCTCGCGCAGCGCATGCGCGATCTCGTGTCCGAACAGCACGCCCAGCTCGTCGTCGCGCAGGCGGATGCGATCCAGCAGCCCCGCATAGACGAGAATCTTGCCACCCGGCAGACAGACCATACCGATACGCTGCGAACGCACGACGTTTACTTCCCAACGCCAGTCCTTGACGCGATCGCTCCACTTGGAGGCAAACGGGGCGAGGCGCAGGACGATCGCTCGCACGCGTTCGACGTGGGCATCGGTTGCGGGCAGCAGGCTGCCGTCTTCTCGGGCGCGCTCGATGAGTTCGTTATATTCGACGGCCGATTGGGACTCGAGTACAGGCGAAGGCACGAGGCTACGGAATATGCCGTTGTTGCCGAAGGGAAGCTCCGCCCCTGGGGTGAAGCGCGGGGCCGAGCCGGCTATGGGCGCGCTCGCCTCAGCGGCACGAAGCGTCGCTGGCAGCGCAGCCGCAGCGAGCAGCAGCGCACATGCCGAAACAAAAGGCCAATGGCTCAACGGACGCTCGCGCCGGCGGCCCGCTGACCTCACGCGCGAGCGCGCCATGGCGCGATTTTCAACAGCAGCAGCATGCCGGGCGCGGCAAGCGCGGTGCAGACGAGGAAGTAATCGAACCAGCCAATTCGGGCGACGACGAAGCCGCTCGCCGCCGACGCCAGCGTGCGCGGGACGGAGGCGAGGCTAGTAAAAAGCGCAAATTGCGTGGCGGTGTAGCGCGGGTCGGTCGTGCTCGCAATGTACGCCGTGAAGGCCGAGAGCGTGAGCCCGGTCGAGAATGTCTCGAACCCGTAAATGAGCGCGAGCGCGGCGGGCGACGGGCCTATCTTCGCGAGCCACGCGAAGCCAAGCGTCGAGAAGATCTGCACTGCGCCAAAAATCCATAGCCCGCGCGCGATGCCGATTTTGACGAGCCATACGCCGCCGATAATGCCGCCCGCAAGGCTCGCCCAAAACGCCGTCGTCTTCGCGATCACGCCGATTTGGGTTTTCTCGAAGCCAAGGTCGAGAAAGAACGACGTCGACAGCGTCGTCGCCATCGTGTCACCGAGCTTGTAAAAGAAAACGAACGCGAGCACGAGGAGGGCAGTCTTCCAGCCGTCGCGCGAGACGAACTCGGAGAGCGGCAGCACGATGGCGTCGCGCAGGTTCCTCGGCGGCGCACCGTGCACTTCGGGCT
Source organism: Paraburkholderia sp. (assembly GCA_034668065.1). Classification (GTDB taxonomy): domain Bacteria; phylum Pseudomonadota; class Gammaproteobacteria; order Burkholderiales; family Burkholderiaceae; genus Trinickia. Next base: position 453 of record JAXDQB010000267.1, on the reverse strand, counting down.
CGCGCACGACGAGCGTAAGCACGATGCCAGGCAGCATGAACGCCGCGGTCACGGCGAAGACGACGTTCCAGGGCAGGTGATCGGACAGGATCAGCGAGAGCGAGCCCGGAATGAGCGCGGCGACCTTGTACGCGTTCACGTGAACCGCGTTGCCGAGCCCCTGCTCGGTATCGGCGAGCAGCTCTCGCCGGTAGGCGTCAATGACGATGTCCTGGCTCGCGCCGAAAAACGCGACGAGCGCCGTCAGCGCGGCGACGGTCCAGATCTGGTCACGAGGCGAGACGAACCCGAGCGAGGCTATTGCGCCCGCGACGAGGAGCTGCGTAGTGAGCATCCAGCCACGCCGTCGGCCCGGGCGCCAGCCCGGCAGGCGCGGCACGTAGCGATCCATCAGCGGCGCCCAGACGAACTTCCATGTATAGGGAAACTGAATGAGCGCGAAAAGACCGATCT
>JAXDQB010000266.1:0-2852 GCA_034668065.1 Paraburkholderia sp. | reverse complement strand
ACCTGTCTTTTCTGATAGGTACAAAAAGAGTCGCCTGACCTAAAATGAATCTGGACTAGCGCGCGCCCATCAAGGGCGATCACCCTTCAATAGCTTCCCGTCCGTCGATAACGAATCCGGCCAATCCGGCCAAAAGTCCCTTATTGTGAACAGGAGTCACAATGAAATCAGCAAGCGACCAAGTCAAATACGGCGACCAATTCCTTATCAAGTGCGTCGATAACGATGAGAGCGTTGTCGGGTGGTTTGTAGGCAGCGGGATCTACCGCCTGATCACGGACATTGGCGGAATCCCGTGGACCATCCAGTCCAAAAACGGAAAAACCGGCGGACCGGTTTCAAGCAGCGATAGCTTCTTGCTATCCAGCTCACTTCTGCCTACTGCTCCCCTCTACCTCCGCGCCGCGGAAAAATCATTTTTTGATCTTACTTATGATCCGGAAATTTCTTCGAATAATTTTTCACATGATTATTATTTCTCGCTCGACGAAGCTCACCCATCGAACTCAGCGCGCTCAAAACATCTTACCTATGATTGCAAGTTTCAAATAAAAACCGCCGAAGGAAAATCCGGCGGTGATGGCCAACGCTTCTGGTTAGTGAGCGACGGCATAATTGTGTCGAATAAGGGTAGTGGGAGCAACTGGAAATTCGAAAAGGTTAAATAGATGCCTCTCGCTTGAATCGCCACGTCCCAGGCAAGACCTTGAAACATTAAAATTACGCGAAAGGTCTTGTATGCATCGTTCCAGGGCCCCGTGCTAACGCTTGAAAGGCGGAGCCCCGGCACTACTGCTTCACCGGCCGCTTCGCCAACTTCCGCTGCAACGTCCGCCGATGCATATTGAGCGCGCGCGCCGTCGCCGAAATATTGCCGCCATTCTCGGCAAGCGCCCGCTGAATATGCTCCCATTCAAGCCGCGCAACCGACAGCAGCGCCGGATTCTCGATCGCCTCTTCGGCCTGCTGCGCGCTCGCTTCCACCTTGAGCGCGGCGAGTATCGTCTCGACGTTCGCCGGCTTCGCCAGATAGTTGTCTGCGCCGTCCTTGACGGCCTGCACGGCAGTCGCAATGCTGGCGTATCCGGTCAAAACGAGCATGCACACATCGGGTTGAAGATCGCGCAACGGGGCGACGAGGGTCAAGCCCGAATCGTCGCCGAGGTGCAGATCGAGCGTCATCAACCCGAATCGATGCTCGTTCGCAAGCTTAATCGCCTGTTGCGCGTTGTTCGCCTGAAAGACCACGTAACCGCGGCGCGCCAATCCTCGTGCGAGGATACCTGCAAACACCTCATCGTCGTCGACGACGAGAAAGTTCATTTCGCTCATTGTGCGTTCTCCTTGGATTCGAGTGTAGACGAAGCGGCGGCCGGCACGTGCAGCACGGCTCGCGTGCCGCGTGGCTCGCCGTCGCGCAGCTCGACCGAGCCGCCAAGACGCGCCGCGGCCGCGAACGCCAGATATAAGCCCACGCCGTGGCCGCCTTGCGTGCTGTCCACCGGCGCCGAGCCAAGCTGCGAGCGCAACCCCGGGGCAATGCCCGGACCGCTGTCCAGCACTTCGAATTTGATAAAGCCGTCGGCGACGCTCGCCTTCAACCTCACGCTGTCGCGGCTGACGCGCGCGGCATTGTCGAGCAGGATCGTCAAAATTTGGCCAATGGCCGTCGTGTCGTCGATCCAGGTGCCCGCGCTCGGCGCCGCGGGCCGCTCGAACTTGACATGCGGATGGCGAAGCTGCCATTGCTCGCCGAAACCGATCAGCCACTCGTCGAGCTTTTCCCTGGGCGACGATACCGATGCTCGGCTGCGCAACCGCGCGAGCGCCGACGTGCACAACGTCATCTGCTTGTCGAGCAGATCGAGATCGGGCGCATAAAGTGCGAGCCCTTTATCGGTGCGGGCCGCCTCGCGCAACTCCTCGGTGAGCATCGCGATCGTCGAAAGCGGGGTGCCCATTTCATGCGCGACGGTGGCCGCCTGCACGCCTAGCGCCACCGCGCGCTCATCGCGCAACAGCCGCTGCTGCGCTTCGCCAAGCGCCGCGTCACGGTGCCGCAGCGCGTTCGACATTCGGGCGACGAACCACGCGATCAGCCCGACGCTCACCATGAAGTTGACCCACATGCCGGCGCGATAGTACTCGAAGACGTTCGCCGGATTGTCCATATTGAGTGGAATCGAGTCGAAGCCGAGCGCGACATAGCAGCACATCGCGAAGATCGCGAGCCAGATCATGTACGTCCACGGCAGCACGGCGGCGGCGATCGCAAGCGAGGGCAGATAGAGCGAGACGAACGGATTGGTCGTACCGCCCGACAAGAACAGAAGCCCCGACAACGCACCGAGGTCGACCCAGAGCTGGCCGACCAGTTCAAGGTTCGTCTCCGGGCGGGCGCTCGCCACGCGCAGCCAGGTCAGCGCGTTGAACACGACTTCGAGACAAATGACCATCATCATCGCCGGCAACGGCAGATGCACGCCGAAGAACCGTTCAACGACGGCGATGGTCACGATCTGACCGACGATGGCCAGACAGCGCAGCCAGAAGAGGTGACCGAGATTGACACGGCCGGTGTTGGTGATACGGTGCATCGGAAATTCAGCCCGGGGGTGGGGACGACGAAGGTGCGAGCTCGGCCGCGAGGCACTGTGCACACAGGCACGGCAAGCCGGGCGTGAGGCGGTGGGCGGGCAGCTTCGGCATTGATGAACACCAGCAGTCGAACCGTCCGCGCTCGCGCCCGCACTCGAAGGCCAAGCCGCAACGCGGGCAGTGGGCCGGCGAGAAATCGGCTGAGGCGAGATTCGGGGGGAGCATGACGGTCCGCCGCTGCAAAAAATGATCGA
>JAXDQB010000265.1:0-2795 GCA_034668065.1 Paraburkholderia sp. | reverse complement strand
CGCGCTTGGCGCGCACGAGCGATTCGACGGCGAACGCATCCTGGGCCTCGCGCGTAAAGCCGAATGACGCCGCGCACTCCTCGGCGAACGCGCCCATCAGGCGGCCCTTCTCGTAGGCGTCTTCGAGCCCGTCATAGAACATGTGGTCGATGACCTGCCCATGCCCCATGCGCATGCCCGCGCGCGCCTTCGGCAGCAGGTACGGGGCGTTCGTCATGCTCTCCATGCCGCCCGCGACAATGAACTCGGCCGACCCGGCGGCCAGCATGTCGTGCGCGAACATCGCCGCGCGCATGCCTGAGCCGCACATCTTGTTGACGGTCGTGCAGCCTGCCGAAAGCGGCAAGCCGGCCCCGAGCGCGGCCTGTCGTGCGGGCGCCTGGCCGAGCCCGGCCGGCAGCACGCAGCCCATCAGCACTTCCTCAATCTGCTCCGGCCTCAGGCCCGAGCGTGCGAGCGCCGCTTCGATCGCAACGGCGCCCAGTTGCGGTGCGGCAAGCGGCGCGAGGTCGCCTTGAAAGCCGCCCATCGGCGTGCGAGCCGCAGCCGCGATGACGATGGGATCCCGGGTGGTGTGCTTGGCTTCAGTCATGTTTGAGCTCCTGGATCACGCCTTGGACAACAGTCTTGACCTTATTAAGTTCGGCGGCATCGGCGGCTTCGGCAGCTTCAACCGCGTCGTCAATATCCGCCGCGCTCCCGCTCCGGGGCGAGCGTGCCGAGATGGAAGCGATGCAGCGTTCATAAGTACTGCTTAGCATATCGGGGTTCGAGATCGTCATGCCCAGTTCGCGCATGCGGCCGTCATGCACGCCGTAGACGAAGCCGTGCACCATGAGGGGCTGGCTGCGAGCCCACGCGTCGTTGACGAACGTAGTGCGGCAGACGTTGACTACCTGCTCGATCGTATTCAATTCGACGAGACGGCGGTGCCGCGCCTCGCCCATGGGCCATGCGTCGAGTAACGCCGCATGCTTGGCGCGCACATCGTGAATGTGATGGAGCCAGTTGTCTGCAAGCCCGACGCGTTGGTTCACGAGCGCAGCCTTGACGCCCGAGCAGCCATAGTGGCCGACCACCATGATGTGCTTGACCTTGAGCAGATCGACTGCGAACTGGATCACGGACAGGCAGTTCAGATCCGAGTGCACGACGACGTTCGCGATGTTGCGATGAACGAACACCTCGCCGGGCGGCAGCCCGATGATTTGATTGGCCGGCACGCGTGAGTCGGAGCACCCGATCCACAGATACTCGGGCGATTGCTGATGGGCCAGACGCGAGAAGTACTCCGGGTCTTCCGCCAGCTTGCGCTCGACCCATGCTTTATTGTTGGCGAAGAGGTGGGCGAGGGGTTGAGTTTGATCGGTCATGATGCAGAGTGACGGTGGAATCTAAAACGAATGGGTGGGCGCCGGCATGCGATGAGGCCGTGGCGGTTAATGCCGCGCGTGCCGGCATATCGGCTCGCCGCGGCGACTGACGGGTCACGCTGCTCGCTTGTCATCGCTGCCCGCTGGTTTGCGCGAATCGCCAGGCTCGCGGAAACGCTCCGGGTATCGATTGCAAAAGCGCACGCTTTTTTCATAGGGAAAGAAATCGGGTAACTCGCCTCTGAGCAGTTGCTCCTTGCGCTGTTGCCAGAGTGCCGGATCGAAGATGTCCGCGTGATGGTGCATGAAATACCGGCGCACGGTCGGGTTGCCGAGCAAAAACGTGCCGTACGTCTCCGGAAAAATGTCGTTCGGACCCACCGTGTACCACGGCTCGGCCGAGAGCTCGTCCTCCTCGTATTGCGCTTGTGGCACATGACGAATGTTGCAATCGGTCAGATATTCGATCTCATCGTAGTCGTAGAAGACGACGCGGCCGTGGCGCGTCACGCCGAAGTTCTTGTAGAGCATGTCGCCAGGGAAGATGTTCGCCTGCATAAGCTCCTTGAGCGCATCGCCGTACTCTTGGATCGCATGCTCGATATCGGCTTCGGTGCCGTTTTGCAGGAACAGATTGAGCGGCACCATGCGGCGTTCGATGTAGACGTGGCGAATGACCAGGCAGTCGCCTTCGTATTCGATCATCGAGGGTGCTTCTTTCTCGAGTTCGCGCACGAGGGCATCGTCAAGGCGCGAGCGTGGCAAGGCGACGCTCGAATACTCGAGCGTGTCGGCCATGCGGCCCAGCCGGTCATGGCGTTTCACAAGCAGGTACTTGTCCTGGATCTTTTCGCGCGTGGTGTCTTTCGGCGCCGGGAAGCTGTCTTTGATCAGCTTGAACACGTACGGGAACGACGGCAGCGTGAAGACGAGCATCACGAGCCCCTTGATACCGGGCGCGATGACAAACCGATCGCTCGAATGCGAGAGGTGATTGAGCAGATCGCGGTAGAAAAGGTTTTTCCCCTGCTTTTGCAAACCGATCGACGTGTAGATCTCCGCTTTCGGCTTGCCCGGCATGATCGTCGCGAGAAAGTCGACATAGGCGGACGGCAACACCATGTCGACGAGAAAGTACGAATGCGAAAAGCTGAAGATGATCTGCACTTGCTCGCGCTTGAGCAGCACGGTGTCGAGCCCGAGCAGGCCCGGGCGCACGTGCCGGATAGGCACGGCGAAGGGCACCAGCAGCTCGCCGTTGATGATCCGGCCGACGATGTAGGCGGCCTTGTTGCGGAAGAAGAGCGACGACAGCACGTGCACCTGGAAGTTGAACGCTTCCTGAAACCGGCCGTAGGTGTCGTGGATCGTGTCGATGACGCAGGCCACGTCCCGAGTCAAATTCTCGAACGGAACGTCCAG